>CAYTVW010000017.1:0-13282 GCA_964441865.1 uncultured Acidimicrobiaceae bacterium | reverse complement strand
GGCGACTGAAATACCGGACGTCTTATGGGCAGAATGTGCTGAGCCATCTGGTCGAGGCCGCGCATCTGGCCGGTATGCTCGCCAACGAGCTTGGAATCGATTCTGCTCCGGTGAAGAGGGCGGCCCTGCTTCACGACATTGGGAAGGCCGTGACACACGAAATCGAGGGGAGTCACGCCCTGATCGGAGCCGAGATTGCGAGAAGGTTCGGGGAGGACCCCGCGGTGGTCCACGGAATTGAGGCCCACCACAACGAGGTGGAACCGAAGACGGTTCTGGCTGTGTTGGTGCAGGCGGCCGACTCGGTGTCGGCGGCTCGACCGGGGGCTCGGAGAGAGGTTCTCGAATCGTATGTCAAACGTCTTGAGCGTTTAGAAGAACTCGCTCGCGAATTTGAAGGCGTCGAAAAGGTGTTCGCGATGCAGGCTGGGCGTGAAGTCCGAGTAGTGGTCGACCCAGGAAAGATTGGCGACCTTGAGGCCTCTGATCTAGCGCGCCGGATTGCACGGAGGCTGGAAGAGGACCTTCAATATCCAGGGCAGATTCAGGTGACCGTGATTCGGGAATTCCGAGCTATGGACTACGCTCGCTGATTCCATGACCTCACCCCTCAAGAACCCGATGCGTCAAGTGAGGGTGGTCAACGCGCCCGATCGGGCAGGGAAGAAATATCTGATACGCACCATTGGATGTCAGATGAACGAGCACGATTCTGAGCGGATTGCTGGATTGCTCGAGGAGAACGGAATGGAGCGTACCGACGACATATCGGTCGCCGATGTCGTATTCATTAACACCTGTACGGTTCGAGAGAACGCTGACAACCGAATGTACGGGAATATTGGGCAGATGAAGGAGTGGAAGGACGCCAATCCTTCTATGAGGATCGTTGTTGGGGGATGCGCGGCTCAGAAGGATCGCGAACTTATCAGAGAGAGAGCGCCTTGGGTTGATGTGGTGATGGGGACGCACAACTTGGATAGGGTGGTGGCTCTACTCGATATCTGCGAAGAGTCGGGACCGGTTGTGGAAATCCTTGAGGAGGCCCGTTCTTTTCCGTCTTCGCTTCCATCCAAGAGGGAGTCTCTTCACTCGGCTTGGGTGACGATTCAGCTCGGATGTAACAACACATGCACCTATTGCGTCGTCCCCGAAGTGAGGGGGAGAGAGATGAGTCGCCCGCCCGAAGACATCATCCGCGAGGTAGAGGGATTGGTTGCGGACGGCGTGGTCGAGGTGACCCTTCTCGGTCAGAATGTTGACACTTATGGGCGGGACCTTGCTATTGGAGGTAGGCGGAAGCCGGTGTTCGCGGGACTTCTTAGGCGGGTGGGCTCAGTCGAGGGGATAAGGAGGGTGCGTTTCACTAGTCCTCACCCGAATGACTTCAATCGGGAAGTCGCGGAGGCGATGGCTGCTACCCCGACAGTCTGTGAGCATCTTCACTTCCCGCTTCAGTCAGGCTCCGACAAGATTTTGGCGAGAATGCATCGAGGCTACGGACCGAAGAGGTTCATGGAGAAACTTCAGATGGCTCGAGATCTGATTCCCGACCTGTCGGTCTCGACTGATGTGATAGTTGGATTCCCAGGAGAGTCTGAAGAAGACTTTGAAGCGACCATGAGACTCATAGAGGAAGCGAGATTCGATTCTGCGTTCATGTTCATTTTCTCGCCGAGACCGGGGACAGAAGCAGCCAAGATGATCGATGAGTTCGTGGATCCAAGGGTGGTGTCTCGACGATTCGATCGATTAGTGGCAGTGCAGAACGCTATCTCGGCCGAGAAGAATCAGGAGATGGTTGGGAAGAAGGCCGAGGTTCTAGTGGAAGGTCCGTCTCGGAAGAACCAAGAAGTAGCAACGACACGTTCGCGTGGAGGAAAAATCGTTCATGTGGGCGGAGTATTCGAGCCAGGGACCTTCTTGGATGTCGAAATATTGGAGGCCCATCAGAACCATCTGGTGGGGGAATTGTCCTGACGCCCCTGTTCGCGATCGTTGGTCCAACCGGTGCGGGGAAAAGCGAAGCCGCCTTGACATTTGCTGAGGAACACGGCGGTCTGTTGGTCTCAGTCGATTCAATGCAGGTGTACCGGGGTATGGATATCGGGACTGCGAAGCCGACATCAGAGGAACGGGCTAAGGCACCGCACTCGATGATTGATCTGATCGAGCCTGAGGATGAGATGACAGTTGCCGAGTTTCAGCGTTTAGCTCGGAAAGGGATTTCTGAATGGGACGGGCCTGTTGTGATTGCCGGTGGAAGCGGACTGCATTTTCGGGGAATCGTGGACCCTCTGGAGTTTCCTCCTTGCGATGCCGAAATCCGCAACGATTTGGAGAAAGCCGATTTAGCTGAGCTGGTACAGGAATTGCTTGATTCTGATCCTTTAGCTGGTGAGAACACGGACCTTCGGAATCCGAGGAGGGTGATTCGTTCAGTCGAAATTCTCCGTCTGACTGGTGAGACTCCTTCTTCGAGAGCGCGGCAGGGTTCAGCTCGTCAGGTCAAGGAATACCGATCGGTCTACGACCTGAGAGTGGTCGGGATCGATCCGGGGGAGAGAATCCAAGACCGGATCAGAGCCCGTCTGAAGAAGATGAGAGATATGGGTCTTCTCGATGAGGTCGCTGGACTTGTAGGCCATCTGGGGAGGACGGCTTCGCAGGCTGTGGGATATAAGGAACTAGTTGACGTAGTTGCAGGCCGAATCACCGAAGATGAAGGGTTCGCACGCGTCGAAGCGGCGTCGATTGCTCTGGTGAAACGTCAGAGGACTTTCTTCCGTCGTGATCCGAGGATCATGTGGGTCTTGAACGCTCGAGAGGCTCTGGATGCCTTGAGGCCAGTTTAGGGGACGAGTATTCGATTCAGGGAGACGGTGTGTTGCTATCGGACTCGTCGGAACACTGACACGACTTTTCCGATTATCTCGACATCCCTCTCGAATACCATCGGCTCGAAGTCGGGGTTTTCGGAATGGAGGATCACCTTCCCGCCTTTGCGTTCGAAGCGTTTGACGGTGGCTTCCTCGCTGTCGACAAGCGCGGCCACTATCTCGCCGTTGGCAGCGTCCTTTTGGCTTCTGATCACCACGTGGTCGCCGTCGAGGATCCCGGCTCCGATCATCGAATCTCCCTTGACCTTGAGCATGAATACTGGCCCGGATCCGACGAAGTCTTCGGGGAGGGGAAGGATGTCTTCGACATCCTCAGTGGCAAGTATCGGCCGACCTGCAGCGATTCGGCCCAACAGAGGAACCTGCCTGATACCTCGCGCGGGAAGATCTGAGGTTTCAGGGGCGAGGACTTCGATTGCCCGAGGTTTCGTTGGGTCGCGACGGATTTGGCCTGCTTTAACGAGCGTCGAAAGGTGACTGTGGATCGTCGAAGGAGAAGAGAGTCCGATAGCCTCTCCGATCTCCCTAACAGTTGGCGGGTATCCCCTCTCGGCGACTGTGGCGCGAATGAAATCCAAGACCTGTTGCTGGCGGTCGGTTAGTTCGGTCATTGGTGGTCCTCCCAGAAGACTGTTGTGTAATGAAGGCTAGTCGTAAGGTTTTCGCGATCCAAACATATGTTCGACTTGACGAACGAACGCGCGTTCGATAGCATAGCGAACATATGTTCGCCTCGCTAGTGCCTTTCAAGCAAATTGCTGCCGGACCGAATGCTGGTTCCGGGAGAACTCGCCGGGGAGTTCCTTCGACGTGGAATCGAAATGCCGGTACTCCGAATTCTGTCACTCTCGATTTGTACGTTGTAGGAGGGCGGTATGGGATGCCGTCCACCAAGGAGCTTCCCAACGGGAGGCAGAGAGGAGGAAGACCGATGAACCGACCCACGAGCAACCTGCTGGTCAGGCTGTTGTCACTCCTAGTCCTGACGGTCGCGGTCTTCCTCTTTCTCACCGTGTCGAGTGCCGCTGCAACCGAACCGATCACTTATGACGAATACCGGGTTCGGGTGGGTGATACGTTGTGGGGGATTGCTGACACGATCTCTGAAGACGATGTGGATCTGAGGGAGGTAGTCGGGGAACTCCGTGAGATCAACGGCCTGGCTACATCGAGTCTGATGGCCGGAGATGTCATCCTGGTCCCGATACGTTGAGCGGGACCGTAGCCGGCCGCAGTCGACACGTCCCTACGCAGAGCGGTTACGCTGGCATTCGTATGCAATGCCCGGTCTGTCAGTCAACGGACACTCGAGTGATAGACAGTCGTCCGGCCGAAGGCCAGAAGGCTATTCGGCGTCGGCGTCTTTGTCCCGATTGTGGCCATCGTTTCACAACATACGAGCGGGCAGAATCCGTTCTGACGGTCCTCAAACGAGATGGGCGTCGCCAGCCGTTCTCCGCGGAGAAACTCCGGAGAGGCGTTGCTGCGGCTCTTGCAGATCGGCCGGTGAGCGCGGCGGAGGTCGACAGTCTCGTCGATGCGATCGAAGCGGAGGCGCGATCTCGAGGGCCTCAAGTCGAGTCCGACGTTCTGGGACGGATGGTGCTGGAACACCTCAAGTCACTTGACGAGGTCGCGTATTTGCGATTCGCGTCGGTTTACAAGGGTTTTGCGGCCGCTGAGGACTTCGAAAGAGAACTGGCTGCTTTTGATCAAATCGAGCGGTGAGGAGTTCAGGCCTCCAAGCTCACTGTTATCGATTCGATCATCCGACCCAGTTCGCTGACAGTCAGAGACAGCCCCGCTAGTCGCGTCTTGAGTAGACGGTTGCCTTCCGCTTCCAGCTCTGGCGTGAGAGCTCCATCTCGAACGGCATCGAGGTAGGAGTGTTGCCAAGTCTCAAGAGCGACGAGAAATTGCATCATCGCTGCCCGATCCTCGGCCAGAGAAGCGTTTTCGGGTAGGCGAGTCAAAGCTTCCGAAATACCGAGAGTCCAGGATGAAACCTCGGCGGAAAGAAGCGGGAGTTCAGCAATCGTGGGCGATGCTGGCAGGTCGATTGGGAGAAGAGCTGATCGGGCGAGGGTGTCATAGGCGATGAGATCCGTGATCAGATTCTTCAAGCTGATGGCCTGGTTGGCCTTATCTACCGCTGGCGTTCGGAGAGCGTGTTCTTGAGGGAGCTCAGCGGCAGCGGTGAGGATCTGGCGGGCCGCGACGTCGAGATCGACTGCGACGAGAGGGGCAGTGACTGGATCGTCGACCGAGCCGTCTGAAAAATCTCCAACAGGGACGGCGAGTTCGACAGCGGTCCGGGACAACAGCCCGAAGGCTTCGTCCAGGCGCTTGATCGGCGCCGAACCATCATGGCTAACAACCAAGGCAGCCCCAATCAGCATCAACGCTGCGACAAACAGGGGTGTGCGGCGGTGCTTCTTTTCGATTTTCATGAAAGGGAGAGGTTCTTCGTCGATGGTGTAGGCGAAGAAATCGTCATCGGTCGTGGTGTTCCACATGTCTTGAACGAACGACCTGGTTGGCGCTAAGGCTTCCAGACCTCGGTGATGACGGGATTGTCCGACAAAAGCCGGGTCGTCGCCTGTGAGGTCCACCTGAGCAAGCTTTTGTGTCTGGAGGATTCGAGGACGGCGATACTGGACCGGGGTCGGTTTGGACTCGACCTCGAAGGGATACTCAGAGAAGCGCCCGGATTGAACAAATTCGGGGACTGGTACTTGTCTGGAGCGGTGGGAATGGTTGGTTCTCCGCTTCGAGGCGACTCGGTGTCCTCGCGACGAAGAAAGGGTTGTCGAATCGACAGGATGCCCAAGCAAACAACGTCCCTGTTGAACAGTGACCCGAGCCTGACATCCGGTACAGTAACCGTGTGGCACTTTGGTTAACTCCGTGGTGAGTCCGCCCGAACTGCCCCACGAATGGTTTCAGAATGAAGATTAGCGCTCAGAGACTTGAATCCTCGGCATCTTTGCCTAAGGCCGCTCACCCCGGTGACGCCGGACATGACCTGTGCACGATTGCGAACGTCACTCTCAACCCGGGGGAGAGGGCTGCTGTCCCAACCGGAATAGCCCTCGAGATACCTCTTGGGTATGCAGGGCTGGTTCTTCCTCGTAGCGGACACGCCATGCGGCACGGGATCGGGGTGGTCAACGGCCCCGGTTTGATCGACTCCGGCTATAGGGGCGAGATCAAGGTTCTATTGATAAATCATGGTTTTGAAAGCGTCACGTTCGAAAAAGGGGATCGGATAGCACAGCTGGTGATTGTCTCTGTCCCCGATACAGATTTTGTAGAGGTCGAGGAGCTGGAAGACTCGGCTCGTGGTGACGGCGGGTTTGGGTCGTCGGGACGCTAGATCGCTTTCCGCTGTGGGGTCTCATCCGCTATGCTCACATCCCTTCGCGGAAGTAGCTCAGTTGGTAGAGCGCAACCTTGCCAAGGTTGAGGTCGCGGGTTCGAGCCCCGTCTTCCGCTCAGAGACTGGCTCTGCCGGTTTCGCGTCGAGTCCGTTGATAGGCGGTCCCCCAAACGGTGGGGACGAAGCGTCTGCGGACTTCGGAGCCCGGCGACGTGGCCGAGTGGTTAGGCGCGGGTCTGCAAAACCCGTCACTCCGGTTCAATTCCGGACGTCGCCTCCAACCGGTCTATTCCGGTCGACAAACTAGGGCCCTTAGCTCAGAGGGAGAGCGCTTCCTTGACACGGAAGAGGCCAGTGGTTCAATTCCACTAGGGCCCACTGGACGTGCCGCTTTTCGAATTCGTGACGACCTGTTGGTCCGAAGCTCCATTCTCGCTCGCGGATTCATTCGCCCTGTTTGGTTTGCGGTCGGCTGGGCGAATGTCGGAAGGGCGGTCGGGTCGAAATCCGGAAGAAGGGCTCATGGTCTCCGCGGCGATCGTGCATCTACGTATCATCACTCCGTGAACAATGCTCGCTCTCTGCTCGTTGGAGCGGTTGTCGTCTTGGTGGCGGGATGCCAATCGAACGAAACGACTACAACCCCTATCCCGACCACTACAACTACCCAAGCAGTCGCCACCACAACAACAACGGTCTCGACGACAACCACGTCGCCGCCGCATCACCGACTTGAACTAGACGTGCGACCGTCAGACGCTTACGTCAAGATTGAGACCGGGGATCGACAGGTGTCTTGGCCGGAGATGCCTTTCGATGGGGAGGTGATTGGCCCAATAAAGGTGACGGTTGCCGCTGAAGGTTACGGTACTCGCGTGGAGACCCTCAACATGGAGGGTGACCTATCCAAAACGATTTGGCTGGATCGCCCCGGACAACTCCTCCACAAGATCACCGAATTCGAGACAGCTGGAGCTCCGAAACAGGTCGCATTCACCCCTGACAACACCGAGTTGTGGGTGACACTTCTCAACGGTAGAAGCGTTCAAGTGTTTGATCCGCTAACGGGCGAAGAACTGATGATGATCGAGTTCCCTAAGCACGGTTCGGTCGAGGTCATCTTCAACCGGGAGGGGACACTGGCCTACGTGAGCCAAATGGAGACCGCATCAGTCTTTGAGATCGATGTTTCCACTCACGAGGTGTTGCGGATTTTCAAGACGGGTGGTTCGTGGACGAAAGTCCTGGCGCTTTCTCCGGACGAGAAAACTCTATGGGCGTCGAATTGGGTGAGTAACGATGTGAGTGAGATTGACTTGGTTACGGGTGAGTTGCGGGAGAGGATCCGGACGGTCACTACTCCGCGGGGACTGTATGTGACTCCCGATGGCGACCGACTCTATGTGGCGGGATACAAGAACGGTGACATCCAGGTCATCGATCTTGAGACTAGAGAGAAAGACGTCATCTATCGGTCAGGTGGAGCGATGCGTCATCTGGTGGGGGATCCGGCGACAGGGATGATGTTTGCCTCTGATATGGCCCGGAAGCATGTGTTAGTGATCGATACGGCGACCAACGAAGTGAGGGAACTGGCGGTCGTCGATCGGGTGCCCAACACGATCGACTTGACTCCCGACGGACGGATGTTGTTTGTCTCGAACAGGGGGCGGAACAACCCCGAAACCTACTATTGGCCCGGCCCGGAATGGGGGACGGTGGTGGTGGTCGACACTGAGACGGGGGCGTATCTGGACGCGCTGGTGTGTGGGAACCAGACGACGGGTTTGGACGTGTCCTCGGACGGAGCGCTCCTCGCCTACAGCGACTTCCTGGACAATCGGGTTTCGGTGTATTCGATTCCTTCTTACGAGGTGATGGTCGAAGGAGGCGGGGGGCGTTGGGAAGCCCATCTTGGGGAGATCGCTAAACGGAGATGAAAACTCTCTCCTTGTCCTCCGGGGCATGAACACGGTTCGGCAGATTGTGTGAGGATCCTTGACGGTCACTGGCAGGGGTTTTGTGGCCGATGGGAATAGAGGCTTGGGTTGTCGCCGAGTGCTTTAGTCGGGTTGCGTGTCTTGAGGCAACGGTATCCGGAGGGTGAATACCGTCCAGGCCCCGTCTCGAAGGTAGGTGAGCGTTCCGCGCATCAACTCGGCCAGAGTCCTCGAAACGTATAGTCCTAGCCCTACCGGTTCGGTGAGCCCGGGTGGCGCGTCTGAATGTGCGTAAGGGCGGAACAGGTTCTCAGCGATTTCGGGTTTCACGCCGTTTCCGTTGTCGCGTATCTCGATTCGCAAGAATGATCCCGAAACCGAGGCCACCGCCTCGATTGAGTCCCCTCCATAACGGCGGGCGTTGGAAATGAGGTTTCGCAGGATCTGGCGGGTCCGCCCTAAGTCTAAGGAGACTTCCTGGTCGAGGGGGACGTCGAACCTGGAAAACTGGGTGGGGTCGACAAATCGGAAGACCTCGGCGAGGGTGTGAGACTTCTGGTAGATGGTGACAGCCCCAATCTCCGCTCTGGTTGCTACGAGGAGATCGTCGACTATCGCCGAGAGGTCGTCGGACTGTTCGACGATGGCTCCGAGGAGTTCGTCGACTTCGCCTTGAGGCAGTTCTTTCCAGGATTCTTTGAGTTCCGACCCGAGCCCGAAGATCGCGGTGAGCGGAGTTCGGATCTCGTGGCTGATACCGGCCAGGAACCTGTCTTTGGCCTCCACTGTCTCCCGGAGTACCGCTTCTGCCTGTTTGAGATCCGAGATGTCGAGGTCCGCGATTATCACGGAGCGGTAGTCGGGACCGTATTCGGTGACGGGGACCCTCCAAGAGGATCTCACCCAGATCAGACCCTTGCGCGACGGCGCCTGGTGTTCGGTGACCACCTGGAGGTCGCCGTTCCATGCCGCCTCGAATTGCCGCATGATGGATTGGATGATTTCGGGTTGTTCACCTTCGTCGACTACCAGCGTGAAGATGGTGACGGATCCGTCTATGTCGCCGTATAGCTCATCCCAAAGGTCATTGGCCTGGTGCTCACCGAGAAGATCAGACAGAACCTTGATTTCACTCGGGTTTTGAGACAGGTATTCGAACAGGTCGTCGACTCCTTCAATCCTGAGTTGATCGAAGCGCTCAATCAATCGGGTGTAGTCGACGGTCATGGTCGGGACAGGAGAAGCCGCGATGAGATCCCAGACCGCGGCCCTACCGGGCGGCAGCGCAGTCACCACCGGGAAGGTGGGTTGACGGCGAAATTGGCTTTCCATCAATAGACCTGTCGGCAGAATCCCTAGTTCACATAATGCAAACGACGATTCGTCTTGCATGGTGTCGAGTCATCCGTTGGTTTGGATCTCCCGTGAACTTGAGTGATTGGTGTCGGGGGAGGGGATACAACGAGATGGAAGGCAAACGGAAACAGCGAGTACTGGTGTTGAGAAGGCGGGAGGGCACGATTACCCCCAGCCGAGCTCGATCAATCTCTCGTCGTCGATCCCGAGGTGATGTGCGAGTTCGTGGAGGACTGTCTTCCGTATCTCTTTTTCGAGTTCGTCTTTGGGAACGCCAAGTGAGAGGTGCGACTGCCTGAAAATCGTGATCACATCGGGCATGACCCCGAAGTAGTCGTTGCCTCGGGAGGAAAGGTCGACGCCGTGATACAGCCCGAAGAGTCCGGTGCCCTTCGGGTCCTGTTCGGGAGTTGGCTCTTCCTCCACGACAACAATCAGGTTGTCGATTGTGTCTTTCACCCACTTGGGGAGTTGGTCTAGGACGCGGTCGACGACCGCCTCAAATTCCTCCAGATCCATTGGCAGGATTCAACCACCTTGAATGCGACATTCAACATCCGAATCATGATCGGGTGAGTCCCGATCTGGTTTCTGAGTGGAGGGTCTTCGCCGCTAGAGTCTCTCGAATCCGGGCGCTTAGCTCAGCGGGAGAGCGCTGCCTTCACACGGCAGAGGTCACTGGTTCAATCCCAGTAGCGCCCACTTCAAGAAACCCTTGTCTGGCAGGGGTTTCTGCGCGTGAGGATGGGGGCAGGTCTCTGGTAGCATGCTTTCTGTTGAAGCTCTGCTACGTCGACGAAACCGGGACAGATGGGAACAGTCCATTGGTGGTGTTCGTGGGCGTGATCGCAGACGTCGCGCGTGTTCATCGCACTCGGCTTGAGTTCGAACAGCTGTTCCAGAAACTCGCAATACTTCCAGACAAGGGGATTCGTGAGCTGAAGGGCTCGGATCTCTACTACGGCAAGGGTCCCTGGAAAGGAGTCGACGGCGGGAAGCGTCACGAGGTGGTCGGTCAGTTGTGCGGGTGGCTGGCTGACCGAAAGCACCATTTGGCTCTGGCGGCAATTGATACTCAAAAGTTCGATGCTTCGGAGCTGAAGGGCCTTACTAAGCAAAAGGTCTGGGTCAGTGGCGCTATGCACATCGTGCTACAGGTGCAAAAGGCCCACCAACGAATAGAGAAGGGCAAGGGTGCGACTTTCCTCGTCTTCGACGAACAGAAAATCGAGGGCGACAAACTCGCAACTTTGTTGTTCAGACCTCCGTCATGGTCAGACGACTACTACGGCCGGAGGGAGAAGCAGTTGGCTCTGGATCAGATTACCGACACTGTGTTCTACGCCCGTTCGGACCACATCGGTCTCGTGCAAGTTGCGGACGTCTTTGCGTTCGTGTTTCGACGGTACTCGGAGATATGCGACTACGGCAAGAAAGAGGGTTATGAAGGGGAGCGCGAGCGGCTGACTGGCTGGGCGAATACGCTTGGTGCCCGTCTGCTCGAAAGGTCGAACCGCTGGCCGAAGCGGACGAAATCGGAGGTCGCAAAGGCATTTGCGGCGATCGCTCCTCGGTCCCTGATAGACCTCATCTGATCGGGATTTCGGGGTTCGGCGGGAGCTGTTGAAGACTCCTAGACCCAATTTGGTCAGTGTGGTGCATTTCTCGATATGCGTGACTGGGGGTGTTTGCTTGCCGGATGAGAGATCCAGCTGGCGGCTCTGCAGAGGCGAGTTCGTCAATAATGTTGGGATGCCGGGACCGAATTGGGCTGAGCTTGAACGGATAGCGGAGGTCTTGCATAAGGCCATGTCGGAATTGGGGATGCAGGGGATCGAATTCGTAACTGGATTATCTGAGCCGTACGACAGTTCTGTCTGGCTCTGCACTGCCACCGAAGCGGATCAGGACAAGTTGCTCGATAACGCCGAACTCCTCGAACTGGTTCGCGTCGCGATCAAGCGGGCCGGACTAGACACTTCGTTGACCACACAAGCGACATCTCAATCCCAGGAAACGGCGCACTGTGTTCACGCTGGGAATTGGCTCTCCGCCCTGAGCTAGCAGGTAGGTTTTGTAGCGGGGTCAAGGCCGGGCCGCGGCCGGTTCAGAGTCCGCTGCCAGGCTGGTTGAGGAACCGCCAATCAGGCACCAGCAAATCTCGGAGTGGCGCGGCCAAAACGGCCGAGATTCGATTGACGACAGGGATGACCGATTCTGTCAACGGTCCGCCGTAATATGAAGAACTGATGTCTCTCGCACAGCTTTCGCTCAATGTCGGGCCGCAGTTGACGGTGGATCTCCGAGACTACGACCCAGAACCGAATTTCGGGGATGTGTTTACCCTGCGCTGGGTTGTGGAGATGATCCTTGACCTCTGCGGTTACACGGCAGACCAGGATCTCGCAGCGATGAGGCTCGTAGATCCTGCCTGTGGCGATGGAGCCTTCGTCATACCGGTGCTTGACCGTCTCATAGAGTCTTGTCTTGCATCGGGGCGACCGTTGACGGATATACGGGGGGCCGTCAGAGCTTATGATCTGCAACTTCGCCACGTTGTCACCGCCCGGACTCTGGTGACCGCTCGTCTGGAGGAAGCCGGACTGCCGAACAGGGAAGCGGCGTCGATCGCCGGAGATTGGATTAGACACTCAGACTTCCTGCGTATGTGGCACGAACCGGAATCGGTTGACTTCGTGGTGGGCAATCCTCCTTATATCCGGCCCGAGGACCTCGCTGCAGATCTGCTGGCCGCGTATCGTGCGGCTTGTCGGACTATGACGGGTAGGGCGGACATTTACATCGGCTTTTTCGAGTTTGGTCTTCGCTTGCTCAAAAAAAACGGAGTTCTGGGGTTCATTTGTGCTGACCGGTGGATGAGAAATGCGTACGGAAAAAAGCTTCGAGGCCTTATTTCGGCGAGGTTTTGTATGGATGTCGTGGTTGAGATGCATGATGTCGACGCGTTTGCCGAGAAAGTTGCCGCCTATCCCGCGGTGACCATAGTCAGGCATTCAGGTCAGAAGCCTCCGTTGGTTGTAAAGACCACGAAGGAGTTCGACAAGGCTGCAGCAGATTCAGTTGTACAGTGGTCTCAAGAGAACCGTAAGGCGGTGGGGCCCGCGCAGCTACCGGCCGGAGCGGCCGTGGCGCGTTTGCCCCGTTGGTTCGTTGGCGAAGCGTCCTGGCCGACGGGGTCTCCCAGCCGACTTCAGCTTCTGGAAAGCCTCGAGGACAGATTTGGCCCGCTAGAGACCACTGACACTCGGATCGGCATAGGAGTAGCGACCGGGTCTGATTCCGTCTTCATTACGGAGGACTGCAATATCGTGGAACGAGACCGGCTCGTACCTCTGTTGATGACGAGTGACATTGCCTCAGGCAAGGCTGATTGGGCCGGTCGGTATCTTGTCAATCCATGGGCCGGTAAGGGCCGACTGGTCGATCTTGATGACTATCCGAAGCTTGGGAGCTATTTCGAGGGTCACCGAGAGGAGCTTGGGCGGAGGTATATAGCGCGTAAGAACGCAACCGCGTGGTATCGAACCATCGACCCGGTCAACTCGGAGTTGACTTCCAAGCCGAAGCTGCTGTTTCCGGACATGAAGATGTTCAGCCAGCCGGTTCTCGATGATGGTGGCTTTTATCCACATCACAATCTCTACCACGTCACATCGATCGAGTGGGATCTGCGGGTCCTGGGAGGG
>CAYTVW010000016.1:0-13738 GCA_964441865.1 uncultured Acidimicrobiaceae bacterium | reverse complement strand
GACGCCCGGCGAGAAAACAATGCTCACATCGGAGACGGCTACTTTGGCTCCAAACCATTTCGAGAGACTGATCGCTTCGACAGTCATGCCAGCCTCCGGTATCTCGAATAGACGATCCTCCCGCCAACAAACGCGAAGAAGACCAGGGCGCCGACTGACCACCAGACCGAAAACCCGTACTCTCTGATCGGATTACCGGCGCTAGATACATCGAAGAGAGAGTCGCGGATGTAGTTGGCGTGTTCAGGAAACGCCAGAAGACTGGCCCACTTTGCCCCAGGGAAGTTAGACAGAGCAATAATGCTGGCGACGATCGTGTTCAGCGTGAGGAACGCGACAGAGGCGAAACCAGTTCGATTGATGAACGCTCCGATGACAGAGAGCGTGATTCCCAGAGCCACCACGTACGCAAAAGTGGTAACCACCACTTTGGCGAGAATATCGAGATTCCCAATCAGATAACCCAAGAACCCGTCATCGGCAATCATCGCATCTCCCACATACATCACAAGCTGCGGGATCAGGAATATCGACGAAGCGGCCACCACATAAGCCAACGCTTTCCCCGTCAAGTAATCCCCCACTGTGAGCGGACGCGAGAAGTAAACAGAGATCACACCGTGCTCACGATCAGGCCCAAGAATCTCTGGGATAGTGAAAGCTACAAAAAGCAAGACCATCCCGGAATAGAAATCGAAAAATTCCGGATAGGAAGGAAGCCCTTCGGCCGCCGCTTTCACGAACGATCCGGCTAGATACCTGGCGACCACAAGAGCGACAGCGGTTATCGAACCGATACCGATCATCAACCAGGGGAAGATTTTCCTTTTCGCCGACCGGCGAAATCCCAAAATCCGTCGGATGCCATCTTTGACGATGGCCCGCCGCGCACCAGCGCGACCTCGTGATTCGCCCTGGTAGCTCTGGTAGCCGCGGTCGTAGATGACAGAATCAGGCATTCCCGTTACCTCGCGCTGATTCGAGGAATTCTTCTTCCAGAGAGAACGACTCAGAAGTCAGCCGCACTATCCCTAGGCCCGATAACGCGGCCGTGTCTCGGATTATGTCGAGAGCCTTATCGTCGGCCCCCTTTAAGGTAAGAATGTCTTCAACCGATGTGGTCGAGTCGTACCCAGCCTTCTTGAGCGCTTCAGCGACAGGAGCAATCTCTCCCAGAACCTCAAGATTGAGGACACCCTTGCTTCGTCGGCCGCCGACGGCAGCAACCCTCACCAGCTTCCCGCCATCGAGCATCACCACGTTCGTACATGTCTCCTCAATGTCGCTGAGAATGTGGCTTGAGATGATGACGTTGATCCCGAAGCTACCCAGTCTCCGGACCAGTTCCAGCATCTCCGATCTCCCTGCGGGATCCAATCCTGAGGCCGGTTCGTCAAGGAGAACCAGTTTCGGGCCATGAACAATCGCCTGAGCGAGTTTCACTCTTTGAGCCATACCCGTCGAGAACGTCCCCAACATCCGAAAACGCTCCTCGTCAAGGCCTACCAGGAAAAGGACCTCCGAAGCCCGGCGACGCGCATCCTTAGGGGGAACGCCAGCCAGTTCTGCCGTGTAGGCAACGAAATCGGCTGCTGTCTGATCTGGTGGCAAGCATCTCCCCTCGGGCATATAACCGACCAGAGAACGAACGGCGACCGGATCGGAGAACGTGTTGTAGCCCATGACTCTCACCTGACCAGCGGTTGGACGGACTAATCCGAGGAGTACCCGAAGGAATGTCGTTTTCCCGGCGCCGTTCGCTCCGACCAGGCCAGTGACTCCTGGGAACACATCCAGAACCAACCCATCGAGAGCGGTCACTTCCGGGTATCGGTGGGTCAGATCCCGGACCTGCGCAATAGCATCAGCCACTCTCCGAATTCAAGCATCGAGAGCTTCCGGAACAAAAGGGAGAGACACCGACCCACGAGCGGACTTCCTGGTTTCCGGCGACATTTCGGTATACCTTGTTTACATGGCGGACGAAAAGGACTGGTTCGACCAGACAATGTTCGGGATGGAGTCTCACCACATCACCGTTGACCAGTGTTCCATTCACTACGTCGACCAGGGCTCCGGACCTCCGCTCCTAATGGTTCATGGAAACCTTGCCTGGAGTTTTCTCTTCCGACGAATGGTCCCCCGACTAATGCGGAAGTTTCGCTGCATCGTCCCCGACCTGGTGGGTTTCGGTCGGTCAAAACCTTCTCCGGAATTTGGGTTTACCGCCGAGGAACAGTCCCGAGTCCTCAGGGGACTTGTCTCATCCCTCGACCTTAGAAACACCACCCTTATCACCCACAACTGGGGAGGCCCGATTGGGCTAGACGTCTTGTTCAAAGAACCTGATCGATTCTCCCACCTCGTCGCTGGGAATGCTTGGGCTTGGCCACTCACCCGAGAGCTCGCGGCCCGACATCGTCGATCAATCGGCTCACCGGTCCGGCGACTCCTCCACCGTTCTCCGAGCCGTCGAGATCTCGCTGAAATGTTCACGAGACGATCCCCCACCAAGACCGAACTCGAAATGTACCGTCGGCCCCTGACCCATGCCCACCAAGCTTCTCGGGCTCTCGACAGAGAGGCAGGCGATGCTCAGGGATTCTTGGCCGAGCTCGAACATCGGCTCTCCATGCTGGTGGGGTTTCCTGCCATGTTGATCTGGGCGAACGCCGACCCTCTCGCCCGAGAACAAGACATTGAACGATGGCGCTCGCTCCTCAAAAACCATCACCTGTATGTCCTCAACCAAGCCGGTCCGATGTGGCCTGACGACGCGGGCGACGAGGCAGTGGAAGCATTCCTCGAGTGGTTCAGCCGTTCGGCCTAGTCGTCCTAGACAACCGCGCACGACACAGTCGAAAGGTCACCCGATCAGAAACCCCTCGATCTCCGCCAGAGTGGTCTCGTGGCCGATTATCCGCTTGTGCCCAGCCTTCTCAACGGTGACAAGTCGAGCTGAGTGCCCATCCACGAATTCGACGGAGTCTTTGTAGGGAGTCCAAGCATCAGTGGGATCGTGGATCACCAGAAATTTCGCTCCCGGAATGTCGACTTCGCCTCGGATGATTCTTTGCAGGTGAGCTCCCGTGTAACGGTCCATCCTCCTCAGAAACACTCGACGTCCCCACTTCGAGAGTCCGACATGATCGGCGAACGCAGCCATGTATCGATCTCCTCGGATCGCTGGCGCCACCAGTACCACCTTCTCCGGACCACCAGACGGGAAAGCGGCGAAGACCACGGACGATCCGAATGAGTGCGCCACTGCAGCCACTGGGTTCCCGTGTATCGCGCATACAGCTCGAACGGCTTCAGATATCCGGAACAGGTCAGCATGGGATCCGAAATCGCCACCGTGTCCAGGCAGATCGATCGACACTGCCTTGAATCCGATTTCTGCCAATCGTCGGGCTATCGGAGTCATGTCTGCAGCGATTCCCCGCCAACCGTGGAGAAGTATGACGGTCTCGCCTTCGCCCATCACATATCCCACGAGTTCTTTACGTTGAAGCCAGTAGCGGAACGGCTCTCCAGCTGGTTCTGTCGAGTTCGACTTTGGCCCGAATGGACGGAAGTACATGTACTCGCAGATCCGGGCCCCTATAGGGGGCAAAACAAAGGAAAGGGACTTCAGCCCAAAACGGAGGATCGGATTCACAGATGCCTCCCCCAATCTGTCGATGTCACCTGGAAATCCACACGCATTTCGTCGTCACGCGATGACCACCGATCCCTAACGATTGAAACGAACAACCCCTGCTCCTAACTCAATAAACCTCATCGGAACCAAACTCTACGCCAAGTGGGTTGCATGACGCAACTCGCTCGCTATGGTGAGGAGATGCCCGCCCGAAAATCTCTAGTTCATCTCGACTGTGCCGTAGCTAACAGCGCCTCGATCATTGGCGATCGATGGACCCTTCTTCTCCTCCGGGACGCTTTCATGGGTGTCCGACGCTTCGACGATTTCCAGAAAGATCTTGGGATTGCGCGAAATGTCCTCACTTCGCGACTCGAGACGTTGATCACAGCCGGGATCGTTTTCACTCGCCCCTACCAAGACCGCCCGCCACGTCACGAATACCTCCTAACCGAAAAGGGGAAAGACCTCTTCGATGTCCTCATGGCTCTCTGGCGCTGGGGAGACCGCTGGGAAGCTTCGGAGAAGACTCGAGAGATCATCCACGCTGCTTGCGGCCAGGCAACTCATCTTGTCCCCTCGTGCTCTGTTTGCGGAGGCGAGCTCACAAGACGAAACGTCCGGGTGGAACCCACCCTTGACATCCTGAATCAGTGACAAGAGCCCGAGTGTTGGCCCCTGACAGCGACTATCGTTGCGCCGGATGGATAGCGCCTCTCGGATCCTCGAATACCTAGGTCAGTCTACGTTTCCAGGTGTTCTGTCCGGAGAAACCGGTGTTTCATTTGTTGGCGGTTCTCTGCGGCGCTCGGTCGGTTATCTGCGTCCCGGATGCTGGGATTCTCGCCGCACCTTCTTTCGCCAGATCTCATCGACTTGTCTCCCGCCCGACCGTCGACCACCCGCTTCCTCAAACGGGGTGAACGATCGTGTATGAGGCAACTCGCCGAGCCTTGAACGTGGACGGGCTAATCGTTCGCGAGGTTTCGAAGCGATTTGGCGCGATCCAAGCGAACAACAAGGTCTCGCTCTCAGTGAAGCCTGGATCCCTCCACGCCATTCTCGGCGAGAACGGTGCCGGAAAATCCACCTTGATGAAGATCCTTTCGGGGTTCCAGGCGCCCGACTCGGGTTTCGTCTCTCTGGGCGGGACTCCGGTCGAGCTGGGCTCCTCAAAGATGGCCATCTCAGCTGGGATAGGGATGCTCCATCAGGACCCTTTGGTGGTGCTTCCGTTCACAGTCCTAGAGAACTTCATGTTGGGAACCGAATTCACCCAGAGCCAATCCGCACGAAGGACACTGGTCGAGTACTCCAATCGACTGGGATTCGATCTAGACCCGGATCGAATCACCAAGAGTCTTGGAGTCGGAGAACGTCAGCAGCTCGAACTGGTGCGTCTGCTCGCTCAGGGTGTGAGGGTTCTGATCCTGGACGAGCCGACCAGCGGGATCACCGCCGAACAACGGGACTCACTCTTTTCAGCGTTAAAAGGTCTCGCCGAGAAGGGATTGATTGTCCTATTTGTCTCCCACAAGCTCGAAGAAATCCAGGATCTATGCGAGACCGTGACGGTGATGCGTCACGGAAAAGTTGCCGCCACCCGGGGACTCCCGGCAGACCCCGATGAGCTCGTGGAGCTGATGTTCGGCGACACCATGGAGCCCCGACTCCGTCTTGACTATCCGATAGGAGAACCAGTTCTGACGGTTCGGGGTTTGACCGCTCGCGACGGACGAGCTTCCATCTCAGAAATCGAATTGGAGGCCAGAGAAGGAGAAATCATTGGCCTAGCTGGACTAGAGGGGAGTGGACAGAGAGTCTTTCTCCGTTCTCTCGCCGGTCTAGTCAAGGCCCCCGAAGGGATTATCCAGCTGGGAGAATCCAACCTCGCTGAGTTGGGTCACCGACGTCGGATTCTTGAGGGAGTCCATCTGGTCCCAGCTGGCCGCCTCGAGGAAGGACTGTTTCCAGGTCTGACAATCGCCGAACACATCGCTTTGGCCACCGGCCAGCCGGTGTCACAGGAATCGGCTCAGGAAGCTATCACCCGATTCCGGATCAAGGGTCTCCCCGGATCCTATGTGGACTCCCTATCTGGTGGAAACCAACAAAGGCTTCTTTTGTCGATGATGCCTGACCGGATCAGGCTCCTGCTCTTGGAGCATCCCACGAGGGGTCTAGACGTGGAATCAGCCGGGCTTGTCTGGGAGACCATTCTGGAGAGACGGTCTCACGGAACCGTGGTGATCTTCGCCTCCTCCGATCTAGATGAACTCGTTCGATACGCCGACCGCATTGCCGTCTTCTTCGATGGGAAGATCCTCGACGTCATCGAGAGCGACTCGACTGGCACCAATCGGCTTGGCCATCTGATTGGAGGTTCGAGATGAAAGCCGAACGTCTGGTCATCCCAGCTCTATCTTCCCTGGCCGTGGCCGTTCTTCTCCTCACGATCGCGGGAGTTAACCCGGCCTCCGCCCTGTGGGCGCTCATCGACGGCTCCTTCGGATCTTGGGGAAAGGCTTTTGATACGCTTCTCGCGTGGGCGCCCCTTGCGCTGGCGGCCGCTGGGCTAGCGGTCACTTTCAACGCCGGAATCTGGAACATCGGTGTTGAAGGCCAAATAATCGCCGGCGCAATAGGAGCTTCGTGGATTGCCCAGATTTGGAGTGGTCCAGGTGCAATCGGAATCCCCCTGGCACTTCTCGCTGGTTTCGTCGCGGGGATCATTTGGGGACTGTTGACGGGGATTCTGAGAATCCGGGCCGGAGTCAACGAGATCTTTGGCGGATTGGGATTCACCTTCGTAGCTCAAGCCCTAGCCACCTACCTAATTCTTGGCCCTTGGGCGAGATCGGGTACCGCTTCGACATCCGGAACCGAACCCTTTGATCGTTCGATGTGGATGCCTGAAATCGGGAAAGCGGGTTTTCCTGTGGTTTCACTCATCATCGCTTCGGCGGTCTTGGTGGGAGTGTGGTATTTGACCACCCGGACTCGATTTGGCCTTCACTTCCGGGCCGTCGGCTCAAACATCGCTTCGGCACGCTTAGTCGGCCTTCGGTCTCGGCGAACTCTCGCTTCCGCCTTCGCAATCGGTGGAGGAATCGCTGGCCTCGCTGGTGCCCTCATCGCCCTCGGCCTCCAGCACAAGTTGGTGGCGTCAATTTCAGGGGGGAGGGGGTATCTGGGGATCCTCGTCGCGATCCTTGCTGGCTTCTCCGTTAAGAAGATCGCTCCCATCGCTCTTTTCTTCGCGGCGATCTCGGTCGGGTCTTTTCAACTGAATCTGCGGTTCGGCCTCGACTCGTCTCTTGCCGGGGTCCTCCAAGGGGTAGCTGTGCTGACCGCCATCCTCATGACCCATCGCTTCTTCTATTCGCGGAACTCTCGGATCACTAACGATTCCGAGCCGGTTCCGATCCCGCAAGGAGGTGGATAACGGTGGAATCAACGCTCGCGTCCATAGTGGCCACCGCCTCACCTCTTGTTTTCGCGGCGGTAGGAGAGGCAATCACCGAGAGAGCTGGCGTAATCAACCTCTCTCTCGACGGTTCGATTCTCCTCTCAGCCATGGTCGGATTCGCGACAGCTTCCACCACTGGAAGCGTTTCTTTGGGATTCGCAGCGGCTGCAGGCGCATCCGCCCTAGTTGCCCTGATCGTGGCCTGGTCTGGCATCTCCCTCAAGCTGAATCAGGTCGCGGTTGGCTTCGTTCTGACCTTGCTTGCTGGTTCCCTCTCGGCTTTTCTGGGGAACCCGTTTGTGAGGGTCCCGGGGCCGAGCGTGACGGCGCGTCCCGTCCCGTTCCTTTCTGACATTCCATTCATCGGGAAAGCCCTCTTTGACCACAATTTCTCTGTCTATGCCAGTCTTCTACTGATCGTATCGGCTTCTTGGTTCCTAGCCAGGAGCCGTCGCGGGAAAGAACTCAGAGCGGTCGGCGATCGTCCTGAAGCGGCCCACGCACGAGGGATATCAGTGAGTCGATACCGTTATCTTGCGACCGTCACGGGAGGAGCATTGGTCGGGATCGCCGGTGCAGCCTTCTCACTCGACCAGAAGGCCGGATGGTCTCAGGGTGTTACCGCTGGATACGGCTGGATCGCTCTCGCCATCGTGATATTCGGAGGATGGCAGCCTGCACGAGTCGCCATGGGGTGTTATCTATTCGCCGGCCTTCAAGTCGGAGCTATCCGCATGCAAAGCCTGTATCCAAGCCTCGCCCAGATATTGCCTTCTATCCCGTTCCCTCTCATGATTCTCACCCTCGCCCTCGTGAATTCTCGTGTTCTCCGAGCACTTGGTGAACGGTTCCCCAGGTTGGGACGAATTCTGATCCCTGAGCCCCCTGCTGGGCTCGGTCGCAACTTTGAACCCGCCTGAAGCTAGAAGTCCGGAGACATTCCACGTTGAAAAACTGAAGTCGGGACCGCCAAGGGCGGTCCCGACCTCTCCCTCCTCCCCCCGCCTGTGGCGGGTAAACCGCCTACAGGCCTTCATCAACCGACCGAGCTCTCCTCCGGTGCGGCCGGTTGAGTGGTGATTACAAGCCTCCCGTTAGCCGTTTCCGGCTTCTCCTCCGGTCCGCCGGCTCATCTATGCGATGGTCTCCGGCACCCATGAATCTATCGAATTGGCAGCGTTCCACAAGACACCAACGCCGTTTGAATCCAGGTGACTAGTCCCAGCCTTTGCAGGGTGATGAAAGTGGAATGACCTTGATTTTCAAGGCCTTCGATCATTCTCTCGAAGTTCTCAAGTCGAATCCGATGAAAACGCTTACACCCTATCTGCACAAGTTCCGCCTCCTCGAGCCATTCGGGTGACTGATCACTTCACGGATTCAGGCCGGAAAAGACTGAGCCCCACCGGTGACTAGTCACTCAGTCGATGGCCTGCGAGCCGGTAGCCGGAGATTCAGGGGACCCCCATCGAAAGCAGCCCTCCCTAGGCCAACCGTCGAAGAGCCTCAACTCTCCTCATCTCCCGATTCGAGCGGGGTGAGTGAAGAAACCCACGAAAAAGAGTCTCCGCCCGAGAACCGAGCGGAGACTCCTGCGAATGAAAGCTTGCCAACGGCGGTTACCGCCCTTGGCAGACCCGAGTCGTTAGAGACCCTTGAGCATCGCGCCGAGGCAGGCAAGAATCCCGCCGCCAGCGGTGACCCAGTAGGTCACATCCGCATTATCGAAATCAATCAGCCACAAGACGATACCTACGATCACAGCGATGGCTGCGATCGCCCAGGTGATCATCTTCGGAGCATTGAGTCGCATTTGTACCTCTCCTCTTGGGGACTCGATTGGAGTATGGCACATTCCGGTCGCGTTCGACGTGAATCTCACCATCGTTTTGAGCGACAAACGCTCTCAATAGAACCGCCCACAGATCCTCGCATAACCTCCCGGCTGACGGTCCTGCGCCCGCGATATGACCCACAGATATCGGTCTCCGTTCCAAGGTCCGAAACTCACTGGCCGGCAGCAAGAACCACCGGCCAGTTGAGCCTCGTCAGGGAGCCTATTTCTTGACGGACTCCGCTTCCTCAACCCGAGTCGTGGGAGCGGTTTCGGAACCTCGACGCTTCCTGAGAATCCACAACACCATCCAAAGCAAGACAGGAACCCAGAGGAAAGGAATAGCAAGGGCCAACGTCAGGAGCAAGAACCTCCCGAAGTCGGCCAGAGCATTGACGCTCTTCTCGAAACCCTCTCCGAAGGAGGGAATCCCATCCGGTTCATAGGCATCGATAACTATCCCATCCTGGGCTGTCGCTTCTTCTCCTGGGAGCGGATTCCCCTCGGCGTCAACCGGATTGGCGGTAACCGTCGTCCTGGTCGCGATCCTCCGTTCGGCGATCAGTTCGAGCGCTAGTGTGACGGACTCTCCCGGTTCAATGATCTCTTCCGGGTCGCCCTGGACAACCAACCAGTCCTCCAACTCCACGTCCAGCACCGGGTCCCTCAACGTGAGACCAGCAAGATTGTGGTCGCCGTCGTTGGTGACCACCAGGCAAAGGGTGTACTCAGTCCCCTGTTCGAAGTCGCCGTAGGAATTCCCAGGACATCCGATCCCGTCACCATCGTGACCCTCATACACAGACAATTCGATGTCGATCGAAGGGACAATGGTGTCCTCAACAATGGTCAAGATGATCGTGGCGAGAGCAACCTGGTCTTGAAGTGTCCTGAGTTGTCCTCGAAGTAACTCAAGGCTCGTCTCCCTCTCAAGGAGTCGATTCTCAATATCGGCGATCACAGAGAAATCTTTGGCATCAGAAAGCAGCTCCCTCAGCCGCTCAACACTGGCTTCGGCAGTACGGATCCTGCTTTCAAGGTCGACCACACGCTCGGTGACATCATCCGCGGTCACGTTCTGATTCCGCAGCTCTCCAATCGCCCCAAGCCGATCGAGAGCGGTCTGGAAGTCCTCCGGGAACACCTTCAGCACGAGGACTGTCCTCGGTTCGTACCCGGCAGTGGTCTGCTGTCCGAACAAGAACCCGCCCAAGGACGCGATGACCGTCGTGGCTTCTCTCCCAGCCGCCTCGACATCGTTCACGGCCACAGTTATGTCGGCACGGTAGACAATGTCACGACCGAGATCAGCGGGAGTAAGAACAGAAGGATCCGTTCCGCCCGACCCCAGAGATGCGTCTGCCTTCTGCGACGCATCCACGGTGAACTCACCCGTTTCCTCGTTCCACGCGTAATCCGAACCCTCTTCAGGTGATTCCGCGCTGTTTCGAGAGCGGGTCGAGTCGTCGGAGAGGTCCGTCCCTGGTGACTGCTCGGACGAGTAGTCCTGGCCTACGGTAGTAAGCGAGTCACTCCCAGCGCAGGCAACTACCCCAAAGACGACCAGCAAAGCCAACCCCTTCATGGTCACATGTCTCATTCCGTTCCTTTCGCTTGTTCCCCGATCCGACGTATTAGACACCACGATGGTTCCCAAACGAAGGACCCCGAACAAAAGCAGGCCGTCCTGCCATCCGAACAATGCTCAAGACCGAGTCGGAGAAACCTGCAATGCCCCTGCAAGCGCTTGCGTTTTCCACTGACACAACGATGGTTCAGACTCCGAAAAGTCAGGCGATATCTCATGAAAGCGATGGACTAGTCAGGGCGGGGTCAACCTTGTTTAGTTCCTTGACCAGAACAAGATTGGGCATACCCTCACTACTGGAACCGAACGCACCGTAACCCTGGGCGAGGCGTTTCGCGAAAGAAGAGAAGGAGCGTCTTCGTGAAGCACTTGTCCAAGGGCCGTGTAGCCCTACTCATCACAGTGGTACTACTGGGCGGAGCGATAGGGGTTGCTATCCCCGTCTTCGCTGGAAGCCTCAGTGGAACCCTTTATGTAAACCCCAACACAACGGCCGCCCAGTGGGTTGCAGGAAACCAGTCCGACTATCGGGCACCGGTTATCAAGTCGAACATCTCCACCAAGGCAATCGCCAAATGGATCGCCAATTACGACCCCAACGGCGTGACGGCTGAAGTGTCGAATTATGTTTCTGCAGCGAATGCCGCGGGGGCCATTCCCCAGCTTGTCCCATACATGATTCCTAACCGAGACTGTGGTGGGCCGAGTGCAGGTGGTGCTCCGACTTGGGCGGCCTATCAGACTTGGGTCACCAATTTCGCCGCCGGTCTCGGAAACAAGACCGTCATCATCGCTCTCGAACCCGATTCGCTGGCACTGATGACGTGTCTCAGCTCGACCGAGATTCAGGAAAGGTACACCAACCTCCAGATGGCCGTACAGAAGATCAAGGCCGCCAATCCGAATGCCAAGGTCTACCTCGACGCCGGGCACTCCTCATGGAATTCCCCTTCCGAAACGGCATCAAGACTCAAGTCAGCCGGGATTAGCTACGGCGACGGGTTCTATTCGAACGCCTCGAACTACCGCTACACGGCAGATGAGGTCGCGTTCGGACTCCAAGTGGTGTCGGCTCTAGGAGACACTCGATATCACCAGATAATCGACACCTCCCGGAACGGGAACGGACCCCTCGGATCTGAGTGGTGCGACCCAGAAGGCCGCCTGATCGGGGTGAGCCCGACTCTCAACACTGGCTACAGCCACGTGGACGGATTCATCTGGATCAAGGTCCCTGGCGAGGCCGATGGGTGCGCCGCCGCGGCTGGAGTCTTCGTCCCCGACCTCGCCTACAACCTGGCCGGCGGTGGGAGTGCTACGACGACGCAAGTGACCACAACGACCACCAAGGTCACCACTACCACGACCAAGCCTGTGACTACTACTACCACTACCGCGCCCAACACGACCACCACCAGCGGAGCGGGTGGGATCTCTTGCGCAGTCACTCGCCTTGACCAGTGGGGAAGCGGATATGTAGCTTCGATCAAGGTCACGAACACGGGAGCCCCAATCACAAGTTGGTCGGTCCCCCTGACATTCAGTCAGTCGACCTCAGTAGTCAACTCCTGGAGTGTCAGTCTCTCCGGTGCAGGTACCAGTTGGGTAGCATCCAATACGTCTGGGAATGGTTCTCTCGGAACCGGAGCGTCGACCGAGTTCGGTTTCCAAGGAACCGCTTCAGGGACCATCAGCGTCTCCTGTGGAGGCACCACGCCGACGACTACCCAAGTGACAACCACGACCCAGCCGACAACTACAACGACTCGTGTCACGACCACCACAACCGGGCCCACGACTACAACGACTCGTGTCACGACCACCACAACACAGCCGACTACGACAACTACGTCCGGAACCGGCGGCTTGTCGTGCACTGTCAGTGGGAATTCGTGGAATACGGGGTATCAGCTCGACGTCTCGATAAAGAACAATGGATCCACGACAGTCGGTAGTTGGACGGCAACCCTGACATTCGCTCAGGCGCCCAATGTCTCCGGATACTGGAGTGCTGTCCTCTCCTCTTCGGGGAACACGGTGACCGCCACGCCCCTCTCCTATAACGCCAGCTTGGCCCCTGGAGCAACTACCACCTTCGGATTCCAAGGTACCCACAATGGGAGCTTCACGATGCCTTCGTGCACCGTGAAGTAGACCCACCCGACCGGCGGGGTAACCCGCTGGCTCCAGCAAGACGCTCAGGGGTCTCCGGGCCGGAGACCCCTGAGTCGTGTTCAGCACAAAAAAGGAGGTCGGGCCGAACCGAAAGACTCCGCCCGACCTCCGAACATATCCGTCTAGGAGGTCACTTCCGCGTTCCCGAGAATCCCCTCAAGGAGGCTCTCCGCATACCAGATGTCCGAATCGGTAGCTGTCTCACCGTCAGCTAAGAACTCGGTGCCGTCCTGATAGTCCAAAGGGCCAACCCAAAGGTTGATATCGGATGAGGCCAAACCGGCAATGAACTCGTCGAGCTGAGTTGCCGCGTCACCCAATCCGGCGCCCTTGAGGAATCCCACCGCCGAGGTGTCCGGGTTGTTGATGTCGGTCCAGTCAGGACCGAGCCATTCCCATTTCGCCTCAAACTTCCCGTCCTTCACGGCCTGAGCGATCTCCAGGTAGGCGGGACCCCAGTTGAAGTAGGGGACTCCCAAACACACCGACTCGGCCTCAGCACAAGCTCCCTCAAAGTCGTAAGGGACCGCCCACACCTTCTCACCGGCCGCCGCCCGCTGCCCTGCCCGGACTAGCGCCTCGGTAGTATCGATTCCAGAGATCACTACGTCCGCGCCGCCATCGAAGAACTCGTTGACTACCTGTGTCGGGTCAAGAGTGACTCCCGGGATATTGAACCAGAAGCCAATCCATTTCACCTCGAACTTCAGATCCGCCGGGTCGTTCCCAAGCATCTCAGTCCAGCAGTAGTCGGCTCCAAGATAGGCACTGTTCACCAGGCGCCGAGTCTCGTCGTTGATCAATGGGCCAAGATATCCAATGGATCCGGTCTCGGTCTTCAGAGCAGCCGCGCAGCCGGCAATCATCTTCCCGTATTCCATCTTCCCCATCACGTTCCCAAGATTGTCCAAGTCGGCGAACCCTTTCCCGTCTTTCCAAGCGGAGTCGCCAGAAGTGAAGATCATCGGAACCTCCGGATGGGCGGCCGCGCCTTCCAGAATCCCGTCGCGCATATCGTCTGAGGTGGCA
>CAYTVW010000015.1:0-14610 GCA_964441865.1 uncultured Acidimicrobiaceae bacterium | reverse complement strand
GCTACGGCCCAAGCGGTCCTGATTTCGAAGAGCTTCACAGGTTCCTGAATCGGCGTTCCGGGAGGCCCTGCCAGGTAGGAGGCATTAACCGGAAGAGCGAACTCGTTAGCCAAGACAACGACCATTATCGCCGACACCGCGTGAAGGAGACCGGCGGCCAAATTCATTCTGCGGAGGCTCGACTGCTTCTGTGATGAGATCTCGGTTGTGGTCATGGGACCGATGCTACTCGCGTCCCAAATCTGGGTGCAGAAAACCTGGAATGTTCTATCCCGGCTCGTTCGCCTGATTTCGGGACTAGCCAAATTGGTGGTAGGTTCTTGGTCTCCGCACTGGACTCACCCCCCAGTGCCACAACCCCACTTGGCCCCCTACTTCTTCACGGGGGCCAAGTTTTTTTCTGGGGTAAGTCCGATGGCCCTTCGCCTTAGAGATGAGGCTTTGGCGAAACCCGCTCTCACGGCATCAGAGATCCACCCTCGGTGATACAGTCACCTTCTCATTGGACCTCACCCAAGCATCCCAATGAGTAACGGCTTCGGTCCCGATGAGGGGCCGAAGCTCTTTTTTCTAGATGTGATATTGGCGAATCGAATCCTCGGCGAGCCCATATCAAGACCAAGTGACGGTGGGATACCGAGCTCCGACAACGATGGACAATGCTATGCTCGAAACCGCCCTGCCACCATCAAAGCGGCAGACTCTCCCTTCGGCCCCCTTTCAGGGGGCCGAACCCTTTTTGGGGATCGCACCGCATGATCGGCGAATCAACGGAGCAAGAGAAACACGAATTGCAGATCCGTAGCATTCTCGAAAGCGCCCTCAAGGGGTTCACTCGCCGCTGGCTTCAGCGACCTACATCACCCTTCAGGGCTCGTTCCGCCAGCACAAACGCCCCGGCAATCCCCGAATCGTCTCCGAGACTCGGGGTGACCACGAATCCTTCTTTGTGCTCAGGTTGGATTGCATACCCGTTCATCTGTTCGAAAAGTGCCGCGTTAACTGAATCGATGAGACCGGGGAGTTTCATCACACCACCGCCCAGGATCACCCTCTGGGGGGCAAGGGCGTAGACGATCCCCTTGAGACCGGAAGCCAAGTAGTGCGCTTCGACCTCGATCGCTTCCCCCAAAACCTCGCCCAGCGATTCGCTCGAACGCCCCCATCTTGCGGCTATAGCCGGGCCCGAAGCCATCCCCTCAAGACAAATCTCGTGATAAGGGCATACCCCTGCGAAATCGTCGCCCTTCCACCGTTCAACTGGGACGTGTCCCATCTCCGGATGGACCAAACCCGGGACGGGTATCCCGTCGATCAGCACTCCACCGCCAACCCCAGTCCCCACGGTTACATACACAAGATTCCTAATCCCCTGGCCCGCACCGAAGCTGTACTCCCCGAGAGCCGAGCCGATCACGTCGAGATCGAAACCCACAGGTATCCCAAGTCGCCGAGAGATCGGACCCGCCAGGTCGGTATCTGACCAACCCGTCTTTGGGGTGGTAGTAATGCGACCATAAGCCGGATGGTCGCGACGCAACTCGAGCGGACCGAACGATGCAATCCCCACCGCGGCAGGAGCCTCATTCCTCTCGAAGAACTCCAAAACCGCATCAACCGTCGCTTCGGGTGTGGTAGTCGGAATCCGAACAGAGTCGATGACATCGTCGTGGCCCGTCCCTACAGAGCAGAGGAACTTGGTTCCTCCAGCTTCGATAGCACCCAACATCGGCTTGTTCATCGCAAGGAAATATAACCTCGGTGAAACCCGCCGTGTAATCGCTATCACGGAGCGAGGATGCGGTCCAGTCTTGGCGCGACCTGAGGCCAATCGTATCGCCGCATCGACAGGGCGGTTACCGCGGTCACTTCACGCCTCAAACTCGAGTTCGATACCCCTTGTTCCAAAGCCTCACGTAACCCTCCGTCGGGGTAGAAGACCTTGTCATGCACCTCCGATGGAACCAGCTCGGGATAAGAGAGCCGATTGGGTAACACGGGGAAAGCACCCGCGGCCATCGCTTCAACCACGGAGATTCCAAAGAATTCTTGTCGAGCGGTCGAGACAACGACATCAGCCTGATTCAGGAGATTCCGATACTCATTTAGGGGAGCGAACCCAAACCACTCGAGCCTTTCCCCCAGTTTCTCCCTGGCGTCCTCGAACCTTTGATCCTCATTCCCGAAACTCTCACCACACAGCGCCACCCGACATCCTCTGCACTCCTCGACCGCCCGGAGGAACTCGTCAGGGTTCTTGTCGTGCTCCCAGCGGTGATTCCACAAAACCAACGGGTCCCGAGACCGGTCCTTGGACGGCTGCACCCACGAAAGATCAACGCCCACGGGAATCACTTCCGCTTTCGAAAGAACCTCGGGTATCAGATGATCGTGGCGGTAGTCGGGAAAATGCCGAAGAAGTCGAGGGAGATTCGCGAAGAAAGATTTGAGATGGAAATCGCTGTTGAACACCACTCTTGTTGCAGCGAAACTCGAAGTCCAGTTGGTCAAAGCATATGAAAGATCGGGCTCAGACAGCGGTGAATCCGGATAGGTGAGTTGGGTTTCGTGGAAATAGACGACCACCGGGATCCCCTGCCATGGCAGCACGCCCTTTAGAGCAGCCACATCGACCATGTCGGTCGCAAGGATCACATCCGGAAAATACCCCTCCGCGTGGAGTTGCCGAGCCTCCTCTGCGACCGTGATCATCGCTCCCCTCATCCGCCACTTCCACCAACGACCACTCATAGTCAACATGCGGATGTCGTGCGACGAGAACCTTCGATACCCGTCCGCCCAAGCCCGATGGGATCCCGTGTAATAGGGTTCGACCAACAGGACCCTCATGAAAACCGACGCTGTTTCTCCATCGAAATGATCCACGCGCCGTCCGGTGTTTCTTCGCGTTTGAACTCGGTATACCCGAGCCATTTATAGAGCGAGATAGTCCGCACAGACTTGTGACTGATCGAGACCACGAACCTTCTGACAGACAGAGGAGCTCTGATTTCTATCTCTCTCATCAGCATTGTCCCAATACCCCTCCCCTGGAAAACCGGTGCCACGAGAAGCTTATTGAGGTAGCCAGTCTCCCCTTCCACTCTCATCCGGACAGAACCGACCATCCGCCGCCCAATCATCGCCTTAACCGCGACGCAGTTCTCCAACTCGGCCCTGAGCTCATCAGGAGTCTGGGTCGGCTCTGGAGGAACAGGTACCGAATGCTTCACCGACTTCTGAATCGCCGCCGCATGCTGCAGCGTCAACAGTTCGCCAACGTCTTCGGGCCTGACTTCCTCTAGATAGACGTCCATGCGCTGAGAGTAGCCGCTAAACAGGCACCGAACAGGTCTCGATCGGCTCCTCTTTCACCAAACCGTCCCGAATTCGGAATCCTCGAATCACCGGATTCAGATAATCCCGGAGCCCAACGATTAGGTGAACCAAACCGGGATCTGTCGCCATCCGAATATCGGTGGCCGACGGATAGGCTTCCCCTCGAACGTGAGAATGAAAGGCCCCGGCTATTCGCCACCCATTTCGTTCTGCATGACGGATCGCCCGAAACTGTTCGACGGCATCAATTGAATACGCCTTCTTCGAATGGAGTTCGTTGGTCAGGTGATAGACCATCGCGATATCTCTCGACTCGTTTTCAGCTAAGAGACCACAGGCCTCTTCGGGGTAAACCCAATACGCCATCGCGAGAATCCCCCGGAACAGCTCAAGCGGGATCAGCAAGAGTGATCGCTCCGCGAACGAAAGCGAACCTGAAACCGTGACCAGCCCAAACCCGTGACACCGACACGCCCAATCATCGGAACCTTCGAGTGTGGGACCTCGGGAACAAAACCCGACCTGATGGAACAGCCCAAGGGGGACCCGCCAGAAGAACCCCTTTGGCAGCCGACATCCCGGCTCCCAACCAGACCCAAGTAACCCATAGACCGCTGGCAACACCCTGGTGCAGAACCGCCAAGGCCGGAGGACCGCCAGATAGCCAGGTCGCAACCCCCAACGGCACCTGAATACCCGCGAGGACCACGATCAGTTTTGCTGCTCTCGAAGACCACCGTTTGTCGATCACGAACACCACCATCAAGATCCCAACACCGACTGAGAGCACCGCGTGGAGAACGGCGACCTGTTTGAGGAAGGTCTCTACACCGCCGCTCAGAGTCCCCCTCAATGCCGCCCCACCACCAGTGGCCGCAACCAGAACCATCCAGAAACCGATCCAGAGAATCCCACTGGGAAGTCCTCCCCTGATCCAGTCTTCATTCGTCAGCCAGAAGACGACAGTGGTGAGAGTGGCCAAAACGAAGAAGCTTGCGGCAACGTGAAGCGGGACCGTCAACACCCGAACCATCGACACATCGTCTACGAACCGAGGGGCAGCGACAATCATCACTCCTATGAGAAACTGCGTGACGATCGAGATCATCGACCACAGCACGGCTCTTCTCGCTGGTTTGAAGGGCGGGACCCGTTTCCATATCCAGAATGCAAGAACGATCACCAGGAGGGCCAGGAAACCCGTAGCTATCCGATGAAAGAACTCAATAGCAACATCCCCCTCGAATTTCGGCCACCATTCGCCTTGACATGTCGGCCAAGAGTCTCCACAAGCACCCCCCGCGTCCACCGCTCTCAAGTATCCGCCTGTCAACGCCGAAATCACACTGAAGCCGAGTACCCCTAATGAAAACCGCCTGAGTGACGTCATGAAAACAGGCTAGCCTGGGCAACCCCGATAATGCCCGATAGGGCGGTCAGTTCTGCCGGTTCTCCGGACCGACGTTCTCGCTGATATGAAACCCGGAGAGCAAAAGAAAGATCCGGCATGCGCCGCCTGAAAACTCTGATATCACTCCTCGCTCCGATGGCCACCCATCGAGACTTAAGGAACATCGCGATCCTGAACATCACCCTGGGTATGGGGATGTCCCTCGTCTCGCCATTCCTTTCGACGTTTGGGACAAAAGAGGTCGGGATGTCCGAGGCGATTTACGGGTTGTTCATGGTGGTGACGACCATCGCAGGCGTGTTTTGGGGCACCTACCTTGCCCAGAAGTCCGACCGAACTCTAAGCCGGCGGACTATGACTCTCTTGGGCGGAACAATGGGTGCAATCGGGCATATCGGATACGGATTCGTTCGTGACGTCCGAGGCCTACTCACCATAGGCGTCTTGATATTGGGTGTCTCTGGCGTGACGTTCTCTCAACTCTTCGCCTATGCAAGAGAACAACTTCAGCGTTCCGATCTCCCACAGGGGACCATCCCCTTCTACAACAACGTATTCCGGATGTTTTTCGCCCTCTCTTGGACTATCGGACCGGGAGTTGCCCCCAGCTTCCTCGAACGGTGGGACTACGAAGGCTTGTTCTTGGCCGGGGCAGGATGCTATCTGTTGTTCACCCTGATCGCGTCCCGAGTTGTCCTCGACTATCCACCGGCCCCGGCAGATACGAAGGCACCACATGTACCTTTCCGGAAGTTCCTGTCCCGTAGAGATATCGCCGCCCACTTCTTAGCGTTCGTTCTGGTGTCCTCGGCGCACACGATCAACTTCGCCAACCTCCCCTTATACATTCAAGACCCTGCTGATCTTGCGGGGAACTTGTCGCATGTCGGGAACGCAATGAGAATCGCCCCATTTTTCGAACTCCCCTTCATGATCTACTTTGGTGTGCTCGCCACCCGATATCACCCTGCCCGAATAGTCCGAATCGGAATCGGGATTCTCATCCCCTACTACACGGGCCTCTGGCTGGTGAGGGTACCTTGGCAGGTTTATCCACTCCAGATTCTCATCGCGGCTGCCACCGCGGTGACTTCAGGGGTAGCGATCAGCTACTTCCAGAACCATCTCCCAAACCAGCCGGGTGCCGCCACCAATTTGTATGGAAACGCCATGTCGATCGGAAGAATCGTCGGGTACTTCGGCTTTGCGGCAATCGTTGGATCTTGGGGCCATCGCAACACCTATTTGGCAACGATGCTCCTCATATCGTTTTCCCTGGCACTGATGATGATCCGCTCCCACGACGAGAAAGACATCGAAGAACCCGGCCCCGTCGACGTATCTCCACCCTTCCCCGTTCGAGGTGCGTAGAAAATGCCATCCCCTTAACTCCCAATTCTGGCAATATGTGGATTACCAGAGAAAGGAGGTGGTCCTAGTTGCATGAAAGTTTTGGGACTCTGGAGGTGGCCGAGCGCTGAGTGGCGTTCAACCACTTTGACGTCACTCTTTGAGGTGGCGACTCCAACTCGGACTACCGATCCTTCCCGAACGGCGGAACCAGTCCCCCCGCCGCCTTACCGGACATAGCCGGAAGGAGCGCTCTGAAGGAAAATGTAGGGAGGTCCCCTTCGCGAGATGGGGACCTCCCATTTTTGAGCGACCCGCCCGTAACCTCAAGCTTGCGGCCTCTTGCCTACGACTTCGGTCATCAGAAGACTGTGATACGCATACGGCGCTCTTGTCCAACGCTTCCATGCGTGTGAGATCTCTTCAAGCTCCTCAGCATTCGTAATCCCCGTCTCGCATCCCCTATCAGCGAACGGCGAAGACACAGCTCTCAAAGCCCATTGTTCGCCCCACCAAATCCGATCAGCCTCGCTGGTGAAGATCCAGGGAGTCCCGGTCACTGCCTCAACATCGAAACCCGCCCGAGAGACCCACTCGAACAGTTTTCTCCCCGCGTCAGGTTCACCTCCGTTCGCCCGCGCTACCTGGCGATACACGTCACGCCATCTCGCCAACATGGGATCGTACGGATGATGGATGAACGTCTCGAAGTCGCCATCGCGGACAGCTACCGCTCCCCCCGGCTTCAGAACCCTCATCATCTCGCTCAACGCTCTGACCGGTTCGGCCAAGTGCTGCAGGACCTGATGGGCGTGAACCACATCGAAGAAGGAATCCTCGTAAGGCAACTCGTAAACATCGGCTTTCTCATACCGAAGATTCCGGACCTCTCCGGACCGTCTCCGAGCCGACTCCAGGACTTCTTCCGAAACATCTATCGCTATCACTTCACCTGACCCAACCCAGCGGGCAAGGCCGACCGAAACGCTCCCGGGTCCGCAACCAACGTCAAGGGCCATCGCTCCGTCAAAAAACAGGTCTCGGGCGTAGGCTGCGTCTGCTTCAGCGGTCCGCCGTGCGTGGGTTTCCACCACCACCTCGGGGTGACCGTGCGTGTAAAGCTCCATGTAGTTCCTCTCAGATTCCGGGCCAACGAATGGTTCAGTGTGTCAGTTTTTTCCGACGTGAGGAGGGAAATACTCAGTTAGGCTCGAATTCTTATGCTCGACCTCCCGACCGAGGCCCTCGCCTGGGTAATCACTTTTGTCGCTGCGATTGTTCAAGGAACCATCGGCACCGGCTTCGCGATCTTCTCGGTCCCTTTACTCACCCTTATCGACCCATCGCTAACCCCCATACCCCAGATACTCCTAGCGTTTCCCATGACTTTCGGAGCGGTCTGGCGTGAGCGGCAGCACATCGACCTGGACGGAATCTGGTGGATTATCTCGGGTCGGGTCCCGGGGACACTGGCGGCTGCCTGGATGCTCACCCAGATCACCGAAAAGACCTTCGACCTCGTGATCGCGTCCATCGTCTTGGCTTTCGTGCTGGTGATCGGCAGAGGCTGGGAGATTCGTCTCAATAACCGAAATCGGCTCCTGGCCGGAGTCGCATCTGGTTTCGGGGGCACAGCCTCTGCGATCGGAGGGCCGCCTGTGATCCTCCTATATCGAAACACTCCGGGTCCCACTCTCAGATCAACCGTCGCTGCCGTCTTCGCGGCCGGGATTCTCATCACAATGACAACCCTCCACCTCACGGGTGTAGCCACAGCCGTCGACTATCGAGTTGCAGCAACTCTCCTGATTCCGATGGCTGCAGGGTTCTGGCTGAGCGGAAAGCTGATTCGTCTTGTGGAAGGCGAACACCTCAAGAGAGCCATCCTCATAGTGTGTTCGATCGCGGGAGTCGCGTTGCTGGTTCGCGGTCTCGCCGCGTGACCTACAAGCGTCCTAGAACGATATCTAGTGAAGCGCCGATTGCATCCAGGGTCTTTCCGGCAGCCCACAAAAAGACAATCAGAAGAATCACCATTCCGACAGCCGTGTATATCACTCGGGCTTTGTAGGCCAGACGCTCCTCAGTGATCTCCATATACGTGGGTTCCCGGTCGACTGTGATCATGGGGCGAGGGCCGGTCCCACCTCTCAGGGTTCCTACCAACCCGGAGACCCAATCACGGATTCGATCAGTGATCGGGAGAGCCGGAGTGGAGATTGTTGGTTTGGGCTGGGGTTGAGACCCCGTTTGGGAGGCAAATCTGGCCTCAACCGCGTCCTTCACACCAGGAAGGCCTTCGATCGCGTCGAGTTGTCGCTGGCGGAATGCTGGGTCTTCGTTCCGACGAATTGGTGGAGGAGAGTCTTCTCCCATCGGCGCCTTCGACTCTTCCTTGGGAATTGGATCGGGGATAGTGAGTCCTTCATCGTCAGGGGCTATCTCAGACAGTGCCTGTTCAATCGTCGGCTGCCGCGATTCCTCGGGCATCGCGACTTCTGCCGCCGCGAAAAGCTGAGCTTCCTTGATACCCAATACAGCCGCTAGAGCCTTAATCACTGTCGGATCGGCCGGGACAACCCCACCTTTCTCCCAGGACCTGACAGTGGCCGGAGCCCGGCCGATCAGTTCGGCAACCCTGGCCTGAGAGAGTCCCAGTCGATTCCTGTGGACCTGTAAAAGCCGCGCGAATTCGAGTTCTGACACATCCCAAGGTTACATCGCCTCAGAGGAGAGTTTCGACACACCGATCAGACCTGATCCAATCTCGGCCGAACTCACTTCTTCAAAGGCTTCTTCTGAGCATCCAATACCGCTATCGCAGTCAGATTGACAATGTCGCCCACGGAGGAGTCTCTCTGCAATATGTGAACGGACCGAGACAATCCAGTGAGGATCGGACCGATGACCTCGGCGTCCGCCATCCGGTTGAGAAGCTTGTATGACGCATTGGCGGCCGTGAGGTTAGGGAACACCAGAATGTTTGCATGCCTGGTTAGTGGACCGTGAGCCCGCCGGCGGACCATGAGAGCACTGACCACAGCGGTATCCGCCTGCATCTCGCCATCAGCCGGGATATCAGGGTTCTTCTCTCGAAAAACCTCGACGGCTCTTCTCACCCGAGCCGGTTCTTCACCTAACGCCGAACCGAAATCCGAGTAGGAAACGAATGCGACTCTCGGATCCCGATCGAAATCGACCCGAGCTACTTCGGCCGCGGCCGCGGCAATCTCAGCCATCTGTTCGGAGGTCGGTTCGATGTTCACTGCGCAATCTGCGAAGAACATCGGTCGACCCCGCGCTACCACGACGGTCACAGTGGAGGCAACGGTCCGTCCCGGCTGGAGCTTTATCACCTGAAGTGCAGGACGAATGGTGTTCGGGTAGACAACACTCAAACCGCCCAGAACCGCATCGGCGTCGCCTCGTTCGACCATCAATGCGGCAAACATGTCGTGATCGAAGACCTCTCTTTTGGCTTGGGCCGCCTTCATGCCTTTGGAAGAACGGAGTTCGAGGAGTCGTGACGCGTAGGATTTCCGGGACTTCTCGTCGGTAACCGGGTCGACCACCCTTATCCCCTCAAGGGACAACCCCACGTCTTCAGCCAGTTCATTGATCAGACCTGTATCCCCCAGGATCACCGGGGTCGCTATACCCCCATCTATCACCCGTCGAGCTGCCCGGATGATTCGGGCGTCAGCACCGTGGGGATAAACAACAGTCTGGGGCTTGCTTCGAGCGCGGACGGTAACCGGTCTGATCAGGCCGTACACCGCCCCGAAACGAGCCCTCAAGGCCTGCCGGTACTCCTCAATGTCACCGAGCGGAGTCTGCGCAAGACCCTCTTCTTGGGCTTGGGCTGCAACGGCTGGCGCCACGGTCCAAAGCACTCGAGGATCGAACGGTTTGGGAATCAGATATTCAGGACCGAACGACAAGTATTCAACGCCATAGGCCGCAAGGACAGAGTCAGTGACGGGACGTTTGGCGAGCTCAGCCAGCGCTCGACAGGCAGCCACTTTCATCCCTTCGCTCACGCCGCGGGCCCGAACGTCGAGGGCTCCCCGGAAAATGTACGGAAACCCGAGGACATTGTTCACTTGGTTTGGATAGTCGCTCCTCCCCGTAGCCACAATGGCATCGGGGGCCGCCTCCTTGACATCCTCGTAAGAAATCTCCGGATCAGGGTTAGCCAACGCGAAGACAATCGGCGTGTCGGCCATCGACCGAACCATCTCCTTCGTCACCGTCCCCGCCACCGAAACCCCTACAAACGCATCAGCGCCCACAAGAGCGTCAGCGAGAGTCCGAGCATCGGTGTCGCGAGCGAACTCCGCCTTCAACGGATTCAGGTCAGCCCGCTCCGAGTGAATGACTCCCTTGGAGTCCACCAGAATCAGGTTGGCCGGGTTAAGACCGAGACGCAGGAGAAATCTCGCGGTTGCGATCCCAGCCGCACCGGCGCCGGAAAGCACCACTCGGACCTTGTCGGCGTCTCGGCCTGTGAGCTCCAGCGCGTTCAGGAACGCTGCTCCAGCGATGATCGCCGTACCGTGCTGATCGTCGTGAAAAACCGGGATACTCAAACGCTCCCGCAACGTGTCTTCGATGTAGAAGCAGTCGGGAGCCTTGATATCTTCGAGGTTTATTCCACCAACGGTCGGCTCTAGGAGTTCACAAAACCGGATGACTTCTTCGGGGTCTTTCGCATCGATCTCCAGGTCAAAAACGTCGATGTCGGCGAACCTCTTGAACAGAACGGCCTTCCCCTCCATCACCGGTTTCCCGGCCATGGGACCGATGTTCCCCAACCCGAGGACCGCCGTCCCGTTCGACACGACCGCCACCAAGTTCCCCTTGTTCGTGTAGCGGAAAACTGACGACGGATCGTCAACGATTTTCAAACAAGGTTCAGCCACTCCCGGGGTGTACGCCAGAGATAGGTCGGCTTGGCTGGCCGTCGGCTTTGTAGGCCTGATCGCTATCTTCCCCGGAGGAGTACGCTCGTGGTAATCAAGCGCTTCACTGAATGTGGACTTCTCGGTCACCATGATCCCTTCTAGGTACTCTCTCAAGCTACCCCATAATCGAAGCCAGATCATGAGTCGTTGGTCTTCTTCAGACGTGCCAGACTGACTTAGATCATGAAAAAATCCACCAACGGCTTCAAGGTTCAGCCCGGCTGGCGAGTTGGGCACACCCCAGACGAATCGACCACTAGAGGGGGCCTGTTGGTCCCGATTGGGACCAACACGGGGAATGACGCTCTTTCCCTGGTCGATGTCACGACCGGGCAGAGATTCTGGGCCGTTCCGACTGGTGCCTGGAGGTTCATTTGGCCAGCCACCGGCCAGCCAGTAATCGCGGTCCGAGAATCACAGATCATCGCCGAAGAAGAAATGACCCGCGTCGACAAAGAAGGCCATTATCTGTAGCGAGAAGGGTAGTTTGATAGGGTGACTTACGATCATCGCTCGCGCGGCGGTCGTCGCCTTACCGCGACCGAAACCGACCTTGAGGTCTTTCGCCAGAAAGCCTTCCTCATCGGGGTTCGGTTCCCCGACATGTCGTTCGACGATGCCGATCGGTCTTTGGAGGAACTCGCCCTCCTCGCCGACACTGCGGGATGCGAGACAGTTGACCAAGAGATGGTTCGCCGCGACTCCCCCGACCCGGCTTCATTCATCGGGGCAGGGAAGGCGCGGGAGCTGGCCGACCTCTCCAGATCGCTCGACGTCGATGTCGTTGTATTCGACAACGAGTTGACCCCTGCTCAGCAGCGGAATCTTCACAAGATGTTTGGCTGCGATGTCGTCGACAGAGAGGCACTCATCCTCGACATCTTCGCTCAACATGCCACGACTCGCGAGGGAGCTCTTCAGGTTGAGTTGGCTCTCTTGCGATACAACCTTCCTCGTCTTCGTGGGCGTGGAACCAGCCTTTCTCAACAGGGCGCCGGGATTGGGACCCGTGGGCCGGGCGAAACCAAATTGGAGACGTATCGGCGGAGGATCCTGAGCCGAATATCGAAACTGGAACGCGAGTTGACCTCACTCACCAAGACCCGAGCCACCCAACGCAAGGCCCGACGGAAAGCGTCAATCCCACAGATTTCGGTCGTCGGATACACCAACGCGGGAAAGTCGACACTCCTCAATCGTGTCACCACAGCCGAAGTCTTAACCGAGGATCGCCTCTTCTCCACTCTCGACGCGACAGTGCGAAGATGCACCCTCCCGGACGGCAAATTCGTACTTCTCTCTGATACGGTCGGGTTTGTCCGGCGTTTGCCCCACCACTTGGTCGAAGCCTTCCAGTCGACTCTGGAAGACGCCCGGGAATCTGAGATGCTGATCCATCTGGTTGATGCTTCCGACCCGGATCCTGTTGGCCAGATAGCAGCCGTCCGTGACGTTCTTTTCGAAATCGATGCTCACACAATCCCCGAGCTCTTGGTCTTCAACAAGATTGACAAGGCCGAACCGATCACCGTGGGCCGTCTAAGAAGCCTCTACCCCGACGCATTCATGATTTCCGCTCTGAGAGGAGACGGAATCGATGAGCTTCTGGACGAGTTGGGCCGACGTCTCAAGGCGAAAACGATCCGTATGGTGCTTGAGATTCCCTACGATCGAGGAGATTTGGTGGCGGCGGCCTATCGTCTGGGAGATGTCGTCGAAGAAGCTCACCAAGAGTCAGCGACTGTCCTCGAAGTGAGAATGCCTCTGCAGTCGGTGTCCCGCTTCGCCGAGTTCGTTGTTGACTAGGACTCTTCGGCGGCCGCCATCGCCGCACCCACGATCCCCGCTTCGTTTCTCAGCTCGGCCGGAATCGTCTCAACCGAAACGGCCAAAAACTCGGAGTATTTCTCCCAATCCTTCGAGATCCCCCCACCAATTATGAAGAGGTCGGGCGAAAAGAGCCGATCCAGGTGACGTAAGCAGGCGTCCAGTCTCATCCCCCATTCTTCCCAACTGAGATCTTCGATCTTTCTGACACTCGCCGCCGCGAAATCTTCTACCGCGGGGTGTCCGCCAAACTGGATGTGGCCCAGTTCGGTGTTGGGAACCAGGACTCCGTCGTTGAACATCGCCGATCCTATTCCGGTTCCGAGCGTGAGCATCAAGACAACACCTTTTCGGCCTCGACCCGCACCAAAACGCATCTCTGCTGACCCGGCCGCGTCGGCGTCGTTGAGAACCGTACAACGCCTCCCGGTGAATTCCTCGAATAGCGCATCGGCGTCTAGCCCAATCCAGGATTCGTCAACGTTCGCTGCGCTGAGAGTCACACCTCGTTTGACGATTGCGGGGAACGCGCAACCGACCACACCCAGATGATTGAAGTGTTCGACGATCTCGGCAACCGAGGTTGCCACAGCCTCTGGCGTGGCCGGCTGCGGAGTGAAGATCTTGAACCTTTCGGCCAACAGCTCCCCCGTCTCCACATCGACCAGGTTTCCTTTGATACCCGATCCTCCAATATCGATCCCAAGCACAGGCATGGGAAGGAGAATAGGCGCTAGAGACCGAAACCTAGGCAGCAGAACGGGTAGCCTCGACTTCATGAACGAAACCGCCGATCTCGGACTCATCGGTTTGGCCGTCATGGGCCAGAACCTGGCGATGAATATCGCCGACCACGGCTTCACTATCGCCGTATACGACCGTGAAGCTTCAGTTTCGGAGGGCTTCTTGGCTGGTCCCGCCTCTGGGATGTCAATCATCGGTGCCGATTCAGTTGAAGAATTGGTGGCTCTTCTGAAAAGGCCCCGCCGAGTAATGCTGATGATAAGGGCCGGTGAAGGAGTCGATTCCACTATCGGACGGCTGTTAGCTCTCCTCGACCCTGGCGACATCATCATCGATGGTGGTAACTCCCATTTCTCCGACACCATCCGGCGTGCTCGGATGGTGGAGCAAGACGGTCTCCTCTACGTCGGTACCGGAGTATCGGGAGGCGAAGAAGGGGCTCGATGGGGACCATCGATCATGCCTGGAGGTTCTGAAGAAGCGTGGCCTCAGATCAAGGACCTCTTTCAGGCAATCGCCGCCAAGGTCGAAGATGGGACTCCCTGCTGCGACTGGATTGGACCGGACGGTGCAGGCCATTTCGTAAAGATGGTGCACAACGGAATCGAGTACGGCGATATGCAGTTGATTGCCGAAGCCTACGGTCTCATGAAAGGCATGGGCCTCGACCACGACGAGATGGCAGCCGTCTTCGACGAATGGTCAACCGGGACTCTTGACTCGTATCTGATTGAGATCACCGCCAAGATCCTCGCCACCAAAGACTCCGACGGCTCTCCTCTCGTCGAGAAAATCTACGACAGCGCCGGTCAGAAAGGGACCGGGAAATGGACCGTCTTGGCTTCCCTAGATCTTGCCCAGCCACTCACTCTGGTAGCCGAGGCCGTTTTCGCCCGGATTGTCTCATCTCTCAAGCCCCAACGTCTTGAAGCCGCCGGGATTTTGGGCGACGACGTCAGGACTCCGGATCTCACG
>CAYTVW010000014.1:0-14717 GCA_964441865.1 uncultured Acidimicrobiaceae bacterium | reverse complement strand
CCCCGACCTGTGCAGAGCGATCACATCGGTGTATCCCTCGACCACAACCGCGTACCCGGCTCGAGTGATCTCTCTCCGGGCTCGATCTAGTCCGTAGAGCAGGTGCGACTTCTTATATACCGGGGTCTCCGGAGTATTCAGATACTTCGGTTGTCCCTCACCCAGGATCCTTCCCCCGAAGCCAACCATCTCACCCCGCACGTCCCAGGTCGGGAACAAGAGCCTGTCGCGGAAATAGTCGTAGTAACCGGATTTCCCCTTACGTGCCAGTCCCGCCTCCACCATCACCCGATCCGAAATCTGGCGAGCTCTCAGCTCTTTGACAAGAGAGTCGCCCTTTCCTGGCGCGTAACCAAGCTTGAATTCGGCAACGACATCTGAGTCGTATCCCCGACTCCGAAGGTACGAACGAGCATGACCGGCGTCCGCTGATTTCATCAACGTCCGGTGATAGAAGTCGGCCGCCTCCCCAATGACTTCTACTAGAGCGTGGCGCTTCCCCTGCTTTTCCCTAGCCCGCGGGTCGACGGTTAGGACAATCCCTGCTCTCTTCGCCAAATACTCCAACGCCTCGTGGAAATTCAACCCCTCACTCTCCTGAACGAAAGTGAATACGTCGCCCTTGGCGTGACAACCGTGGCAGTAGTAGAGCCCTCGGGCAGCGTCGATCGACATCGACGGGGTTTTCTCCTGGTGGAAAGGACAGATGGCCATCTGGTTGCGGCCGGAACGTTTCACAGTCGTAACCGACGCGATGAGGTCGACGATGTTGGTCGCCTCCCGAACTTTCTCGCGATCGTCTTCTGCCATGGATCAAGAGTCTACGACTGCGGGGTGTCACAACCGTCTGAGACGACAATCAATCCGGAACATCGCGAATATCCGAGGCCACCGCCCTTATCCACGGATGATCCCCGGCGGATCGCCAGAAACCTCAGTCCAGTCTCTCGTTGAGATAGTCGCTGAGGCGATCCACAGAGACGCGGTCCTGGAGCATGGAGTCTCGATCCCTCACGGTCACCGCGTGGTCCTCGAGGGAATCGAAGTCGAATGTGATGCAATACGGAGTCCCGATCTCGTCTTGGCGCCGGTAACGCTTCCCAATGGACTGGGTGATATCGAATTCGAGCATCCATCTCTTTCGAAGATCGTTAGCCATCTTCTCGCAGGGTTCGATCAGTTCGGCCTTCTTCGATAAAGGCAACACAGCGACCTTATAGGGGGCAAGCTTGGGAGAAAGGCGCAAGACGGTCCGAGTCTCTCCGTTCTCCAGCGCCTCCTCGTCGTAAGCGTCGATCAGGAACGCAAACGTCGTTCGGGTCGCACCCGCTGAAGGCTCAATCACATATGGGACGAATCTTTCATTCGTCTCCTGGTCGAAATACCGGAGGTCTTCGCCCGAATGCTTCATGTGCTGGGTCAAGTCGTAATCAGTCCGGTTAGCGATCCCCTCCAACTCGTCCCATCCCCACGGGAAACGGTATTCAACGTCGACCGTCCCGGCCGAATAGTGACTCAACTCGTCCGAGTCGTGTTTCCGGATTTGAACGTTTTCAGGCTTCATCCCGAGATCCAGATACCAGGAGTGCCGCTTGTCGATCCAGTATTCGAACCACTGCTCGGCCTCTGCCGGAGCACAGAAATACTCGAGTTCCATCTGCTCGAACTCGCGTGTCCGGAAAACGAATTGTCCCGGGGTGATCTCGTTCCGGAACGACTTCCCCACCTGGGCAATCCCGAACGGGAGCTTAAGACGGTTTGTTCGCCGGACGTTCTCGAAATTCGTGAAGATTCCTTGAGCTGTCTCTGGCCGAAGGTAGACCATGTTCTCTTCGGACTCGACGGGACCGACGTGAGTCTTCAACATCAGGTTGAATTGTCTCGGCTCAGTGAAGGTTCCCCTCTTCCCGCAACTGGGACATTGGTTGGGGTCTTCGAGCTTGTCGAGACGGGAACGAGTGTTGCATTCCGTGCACTCGACGAGCGGGTCAGTGAAAACTTCTTCGTGTCCCGATGCCTGCCAAACCTGACGAGCCTGAATAACTGCCGAGTCGAGACCAACAACATCGCCACGCTCCTGGACGATGTTTCTCCACCACTCCTCTTTCACATTGCGGAGAATCAGAACCCCGAGCGGACCGTAGTCGTACGCCGATCTGATCCCTCCGTAGATCTGGGAAGACTGGAACACGAACCCTCTGTGCTGGGCCAATGTCGAGATAGTTTCGAGCGTGACGTTCATAGGTCCGATTGGTCGGGAGTCCGGAAGTCTAGATCATGGAAGTGACGGGGAATCCCCAACGGTCTCACGTGGAAGGGGCGTCGACTGCCCCGCCGAATCTCCGATCACGATTCTGGTAGTCGACGACCGCATCCACCAGCAACTGCCGGTTGAAGTCGGGCCAGAGAATCCCTGGGAACGCAAACTCGGCGTACGCCGCTTGCCACATGAAGAAGTTGGACAGGCGATGCTCGCCAGACGAACGAATAACCAGATCGAGGTCCGGCATCTCGGGAACCCACATGTGAGCAGCGACAGTGGACTCGTCGATCGCCTCCGGGTCCAACTCCCCGGCCGAGACTTTCGAGGCGATCAATCTGCAAGCACGGGCGATTTCACGTCGGCTTCCATAGTTGAAAGCGAAAACCAGATTCATTTTCTTGTTTCCCGCAGTCATCTCAGCAGTCTCCGACATATAGTCCCGGTTCTCCTGGGGAACACGTGGATCATCAAGATCTCCGGCGAAGCGGACTCTCACACCCATTTCATCAAGGGCATCGCGACGCCTGACCAATACGTCTCGATTGAAGAACATCAAAAACCCGACCTCTTCCTCGTCTCGAGTCCAGTTTTCGGTCGAGAAAGTGAATGCACTCAGCCATTCGATCCCGAGTTCGACCGCGCCCTCTACCGTGTCAAACATCGCTTGTTCGCCTGCCTGATGCCCTTCAGTTCGATGAAGCCCCCGCTGGTTCGCCCAACGACCGTTCCCATCCAGAATGAGACCTATGTGCTTCGGGAGTCGTTCCATATCGACCAAAGACAAGTCCATCGATTCGCGCCTTTCGCTAGCTAGAGATCCAAAACCACCAGAGATGCCAATCGGCGGTCGATGTGGTACTCCACAAACCGCCTCATCAGACCCAATGCATCCACATGAAGGCCTTCGTCCACCTCAGGAAGATCTCCTAGAGAGACTGAGGCTAGACGCGAGAGATAACCCATTATCTCCGGACGAAGCCTCATAGAGGAACGTCCGCCACACCTTGAGCATACGGCGCCTCCCCCTTCGAAGGAGAAACCGTTCAGATCTGCTGTCCCTCCGCAGGCAGCGCACCGATCCAATGAGGGAGCAACACCAATGATCCTGGCCAAGTTCAACAGAAACGCCGTGACTATCTCGGGGTGATACGGGTTCGCCTCTAACACCCCCAAGGCATCCTCTAACAAACCGAACAAGGCCAATGACGGCTCTTTCTCTTGGGCTACAGCGTCGATGGCCTCGACCATCGCAGACGCCGCCATCACCTTGTTGAGATCAGATCTCAGAGCCGGGAACACCGACACAGATTCGGCCTGTGTGATCGTGTCGAGATTACGGCCTTCATACAAGACCACCTCGACGTGACTGAATGGCTCCAGACGGCCCCCAAACCGACTAGATGTCTTTCGGACTCCCTTGGCGACTGTCCGGAGCTTCCCGTGGTGAGGACTCAGCAAGACAACGACCCTATCCGCCTCCCCGAACGGATAGGAACGAAGCACAATCCCACTGTCATTCCGAATCGCCATCCTCGAAGGTTAGAGCCGAAATGGATCGATACGAGGTTCTTGTTCCAATGAGAATCGCCCTAGCATTGGCTACCGAAATGAAGATCCCTCGCCTGCTCCTCACCACCCTCTTGGTCGCGTCGCTTCCCGGATGCGGAGGTATCCCCTCAGTCCGAGACGACGTCACGGGAGATGGACTAACCGTCCCCACCCTTGTCGGCGTAGCTGAGGGAGAAATGGAGATCAGGTTGTTTGGAGCTGTCGACAACAACGACGCTATTGGAGTGGCCAACGCTCTCGCCCAAGGCGCCAAAGTAGACACAGTCGACATCTACGGCTCAACCCCTTTGATGTGGGCCTCCTCGAGGGGCCAGGAGGATGTGGTAGCGCTTCTCCTCGAATACGGCGCCGACCCCAACTATCTCAACTCACTTCTCCGTACTAACCCTCTGATAGTCGCCGCCCAGTTCGGTCAGGGCAACGTCATCCGACAGTTGGTAGAGGCAGGAGCGGATATCGATGCATCCCCTATTGGGGACACCCAAGCCATCCACATCGCGGTCGCCCACAACCAACCGGAGTCGATCCACGCTCTCGCCGAGATGGGAGCCGACGTGAATTCCATCGATCGCCGACCTCCAATTGTGTTGGCTGCGCAGTACGGGTGGGTGGAAGCCGCCACAGCCCTCCTGGAAGAAGGGGCCGATCCGCTTATCGTCTTTTCCGGTAGCAACACGGCAGCCGGGATAGCCAGAGGCTTCGGATTCCCGGAAGTGGCAGAGGTAATCGAGAGTTACTACCCCGAGAACCGCGACACCGACGACTAGAGCACCTCCAAGCAGTTCTCAACCCACTCGAGGTCAGCGACCGCTCCCTGATCGGTGTAAAGGGTCTCAAGGCTTTTTAGCATCGACCTGATGATATACGGAGTATCTACGGGTTCCAACCAGGAGCGGTCCAGGCGCGGAGGCCCTCCAATCGCTCCCGCGACCAAAGCTGCGGCTTCGTCAAACCCGATCGCCTCACCGTAGTGGAACGGATCGCACATCTGACCATTCGCGTATACAACGAAGTGACCCGGTAGGGCGACTCCTAACACCTCGATTCCCGTTCGGCTACCCACCTCTATCCAGATCAGAGAAAGCGAGACCGAATTCCCTTTTCGAGTCTCGATGACACGGTTGAGAAAGTAGTTCTCGGCTCCTCGAAGATCTTCCACATTTCCCCCCATTCCTTCTCGGATGGAGACAATGCGACGGAGAGCCAAATGAGTGTGACCCTCCACTCTCGAAGCCATGTGGTCCAAGATGTCCAAAAAGTTGGCAGTGTCAACTTCCGGATAGGCGAATTTAGCGAATTCCAGCGCAGCTCGAGCCGGCTGATCCGCGTGAGCCAGATCAGCAACGTGACGAGCCCGCGCCGTGCCGGTCCATACCATGTTCAACAATCTACCCCCGGTCCGGAACGATTGAGCGAGAACGTTTCAGCAGACACCGTTAAGCAACCGCCACCAACCGAAAAAGGGTCCCCAGACCTATGGCCGACTCACTCGATATCTCGCCGGAAACCCAACCGGTCAAGGAGTTCAGGTCGCGACTGCCAATCTGGTTCCACGCTCACACGCAAGTCAAGATGGACTCGGCTTCCAAAAACCTTTTCAAGCTCTAGCCGCGCCTCCGTCCCAGCAGCCCCAAGCATCGCGCCCTTCCGGCCGATCACAATTCCCTTCTGAGAATTCCGTTCGACCAAGACTCTCGCTGTCACGATTGTCAACCCTTCGCCTTCATCTTCGATTTCGTCGACGACCACCATCAACGAATGCGGCAACTCCTCAGTTAGACGTTCCAGGAATTTCTCACGGATGATCTCGGCCACGAGAAGTGTTTCGGGTTGATCTGTAGTCATCCCTTCGGGGAACAACATGGGACCTTCGGGGACAAGTCTGAGGACCTCCTCAGTGAGGGCGTCCAAGCCTTCACCGCGCAGAGAACTGACCGGAACATAGGCATCAAAACCCCATTCCCCTGCCGTCCCTAACTGCCCAACTACCTCCGTCTTGCTTGCCAAGTCGGTCTTGTTGATTGCCGCCACAACTCTGGCACCGTATTCGATAAGTCGCTCAGCGATCAAACGGTCCCCCGGCCCGACAGGTTGAGTAGCGTCTAGAACGAACACAACGGCGTCGACGGTCCCCAAAGTCCCGTAGACGAGACCGTTCAGTCTCCCTCCGAGTTCAGTCCTAGGTTTGTGGATCCCAGGTGTGTCCACTAGAACCAATTGGAATCCTGGGCCGTTTACGACTCCCCTGATAATGTTCCTTGTGGTCTGCGGTTTGGTCGACGTGATCGCCACTTTGGACCCCACTAATGCGTTCACCAGAGTCGATTTCCCAACATTGGGACGGCCGACCACCGCCACGATCCCAGATTTCACTCGGCGTCCTCTGAGTCGATTGTCGCGACCACCTTGACCTCGAGCACTCTCCGGCCTGCGACCTTGAGAACCGTCAATGTGACTCCGTTTACCTCAAACGACTCCATCGAATGGGGTACTCGACCCGCCAGACCAAGGACAAGACCGCCGACGGTATCCCATTCACCATCGGGTAGCTCGACTCCGACCAGGTCGATGAGATCATCAACTCCAAGTCGCCCATCGACTGCCCACGTCCACTCATCAACTTCTCGGACCAGGATCGCATCTTCATCGAATTCATCGACAATCTCCCCAACCAGCTCTTCAAGAAGGTCTTCGATAGTCACGAGACCCGCGGTAGCACCGTATTCGTCCACGACCATCGCCAAATGCGACTTCGAGACTTGCATCTCTCGGAGCAGATCGGCCACTCGTTTGGTCTCAGGAACGAAATCGACCGGCCGCACCAGAGCCGCCACACTCTCTAATTCCCGACCCTCGACCATAGACGGGATCAGGTCCTTCAAGATCACTACACCAATCACATCGTCGATCCCGTTCCGGACGACTGGAACACGGGAATAACCGAAGTCAGAGACCACCTGAAACAGCTCTTCCACCGGCGCATCCACATAGATCGCCTTGACATCGGTTCTAGGGACCATGACCTCCCGAACGATGGTGTCGGAGAACTCCATGACAGAGGTGATCATCTCGAGTTCTTCTTCTTCATCTTCCTCGTCGAGCCCTTGTTCCTCAGATTCCTCGACACTTAGTTCGGTTAGCCCGCGACCAATACGGTCGGCTACGCCTAGAAGACGGGAGAATCCGTATGCGAGCGACCCTGGATGACGCCATCCGATCGCCCTGGGGATCACATCACCGAGTAGCACCACAGCCACACCGAAAGCGGCAGCGGCAGCCGGGCGGAGTCTCCCATCAGACCCATCGGCGAAAACGAAGACTCCGGGGATCGTGGTCGCCACCATCAACACGGTGTGAACCGCTGCCAGCGCCGGGACTACTGCCTCCCGTTCCTCTTGAAGTGATGCCACCCGAGCAGCTCCCGCCTGACCTTCCGCGGCATCTCTCAATGCGTCGGCCCGATTCCCGCCCCGGAACGAAGCGGTAGCCGCCCTGAGACCAGCCGCCGATACGAGGAAAAACCCGGTAAGGAAACCGGAAATCATTTCCGACTCACCCCAATCTGGGCGAGTATGAATCTTTCCCTTGCTTCCATAATCTCGGCATCCGCCTCAGTTTCATGTTCATAACCGAACAGGTGGAGGACACCGTGTGTCACCATCAACGCCATCTCCGAAGAGAACTCCTCGCCCAACTCAGCGGCTCGTCGCTTAACGTAAGACGGCGCTATCACCACGTCTCCTAACAGAACTGGGGGACCGTCAACCGCCGTCACAGGCGGAAAACCAGGTGAACAGGCTTCGATCGGAAAACTCAATACGTCGGTCGGTTCCTCACGCCCCATCGCCTCCAAATTTAGGCCGGCCATCTCCTCTTCGTCCACGAGGATTATCCCGATCTCAGTCCCCGAAGCGCACCCTTCGGATTCTGCAACCAAAGAAGCCAGCATCACAAGGGCCTGATCGTCCACCGGGATGTCCTGGCAATTGGTGATCGAAACGGCTGGGCGACCCGATGTGGGATTGTCGCTCATCAAACCCCCGGGAAATTCGGATAGTTGATTCTCTGGTGATAATGCCCGGTGAGAGAGTCTATGAACGCACGGCGAACCTTGGTGAGTTCGCCTTGGGTCAGGTCACATTCCGATAGCTGACCATCACTGTATTTCTCATCGATCACCCGATTGACCACCTTGGCGATATTCTCGGGCTTCGGCTCCTCTTCGACAAATGTCGCACGGCATGCGCTCTCCACGGCATCGGCCAGCATGAGGATCGCCATCTCCTTGGCCTTGGGTTTGTGACCGTGATGACGGAACGGCGCAGTGTCGACATCCCCGTCAGAAGCCTTTCGGGCCTTGTCGTAGAAGTAGTGCATGATCCCATCCCCATGGTGAGACACAATCCCTTCTGCCACCTCCGAGGGGATGTGGTACTTCTTGGCGAGAGCGAGTCCGTCGGTGACGTGACGTCTTATCACCTCAGCAGACTCCTCAGGAGTCAGAAGGTCGTGTGGGTTGGGGACACCGAATTGATTCTCAATGAAGAAAAGAGGGTTCTGAGTCTTGCCGATGTCGTGGTAATAGGCCGCGGCACGAGCCAGGAGACTGTTGGCGCCGATCGCCCGAGCAGCGTTGGAGGCGAGTGTCCCCACCATCAGGGAATGGTTGAACGTCCCGAATGCCTCCTCCTGAATCAGCTGAAGAGCCGCATGGTTGCGGTCGGTGAGGTCGAGAAGACGCATGGTCGTGGTGATGTCGAAAGCCGCCTCGAAAAAGGCCAACACCGGCTGAGCAAGAAGACCCGCCACCAGTGAGACACCGAACGCCCACAGCATGGCATCCGTCACAGTGGGCCAGCTCGAGATTTCTCCAGCATCCCGGAAATACCAGGCAACAACACCGGCTATACCGGACGCGGCGACCGCTGAGATAACAGCCGAGTTTCGAAACGCGTGACGAGTCGAAGCCTTCGAAACGAACCCGATAGGAGCGATAGTCGCCAACAATGCGTAAACCACCAACCCCGAGTTGAAAGGTGATGCAATCGCGGTGAGCGCCGCCAAGGTTATCCCCATCAGCGTCCCCATCCGATTATCGAAGAGCACCGCGGCCAGCGTCCCCAGACCGACTGCGGGGAGGATGAACATCGAGTATCCGCCAGAGTTTTCGATGGTGACGCGTACAGAGATTGCAGCTATCACCACAAGCACCCCGAACAGAATCACCATCTTCGTTTCGTTCCAATAGACTTCTCGGAACCTTGACAGGTAATACCCAACAACCGCCACGAGAACCGTAAGAATCGCCAATGTGGCCGCTTCGGGAATCAGTGCTGCGTCAATCGCCCCAGTCTTTTCGATGGCTGCGATGTGGAAACTGGTGAGTCGGTCGAATTCCGGGACAATCGTGTCGCCGGCTTGGATACGGACCATCTCTGGAAGCACCGCGTCGCGGGCAGCTTGGCGAGCCTCTTCTGTCTTGTCGACGTCAACGGACTCATTCGGGATCAAGAATGTGGCCAAGACTTCACCTGCCGCCTGCCGAGCACTTTCGGCAAACGATTCAGGGAGTCCGGAAATGTACGGAGGGTTTTGAAGAATCCTCGTCTGCTCGTCGGGTAATTCGGCGGCAGTCAGACCGGCCCGAAGCGACAGTGACAACGCCGAGAGAATCTCCGCCTCGACCCTCTCCAAATGAGGGGTCTGTCCAACTCCTGTCCCGGTGAGATCTGAGATAGCGTCGCTACGGGAAAGCTCTGCCAGGGTAGTGAGAGTCGTCGCGTCGATTTGGGGAAAACGAGTCTGGAGATCTAGGGCTACCTCATCCAGCGGACGAAAATCTGTTAGAAGCTCCAACTCAACCTCACAAACCTCCCGCCCCGCGCAACGGACCACCTTCGAGGGTTCCGACGGCACCACCCATTCTGGGAGAGGTCTGGAGGCATCGAGAACAACCTCAAGATCTTGGGAAGGGATCTCGACAGTCACCGTTCCGACAGAATCTGTCACCAGAGTTCTCGCCTGAAATGCCTCGTTGTGGACGATCACGGAGATGCCGTCCATCGGGTAGTAGCGGTCATTCGGGATTCCTCCCGGTGTTGGACCGAGACCGAGATACTCCCCTTCCACCCGAAGATTGACATTGACTGTCAAAAGAGCAGTGAGTTCAGGATCGGGGATCGTCGATCCGTCTGGTTCGGTGATTGGGGTCAGCGCACCTACCACGGGAATCTCATAGTCGGTGTTCGCGTCTATGGCCTCTTCTACCGCCAAGAGGAAACTCCGTATGTTTTCGGCGGCGTTTGGATAGGCTTCGAAGTCTGTCCGATACACCACTTCTACAGCAGCCGCCGCCTGATCCCTGGCCGCTTCGGTCGCATCCTCATCTTCAACCTCCGCGGTGAACCGCGCAACATAGGCTTGCCTTGTCATCTCGCCCTCGACGAGGCCAGAGCCTGCTCCCGACCTCCCGAACGCCATAACTCCCCAAGTGAGAAGGACGGTGGCGGCCAAGACCAGTGTCCGAGTCTGATTCTTGCCGATAGCCATCATTTCCGTTCTCCAGTAGCGTCGTAACGCTGGTAAGCCTCGACTATGGCAGCAACTATCCGGTGACGAACAACATCCTTGGATGTCAGTTCACAGAAAGTCACGCCTGGTATCCCTTTGAGCACACGTCTGACTATCGAAAGACCAGACTCTTTCTGAGATGGAAGGTCGGTTTGCGTTATGTCTCCAGTGATGATCATCTTTGAGTTGAACCCCAACCTGGTCAGGAACATCTTCATCTGTTCCTGAGAGGTGTTCTGAGCCTCATCAAGAATCACACAACAATCGTTCAGAGTTCTACCCCTCATATAGGCGAGCGGGGCGATCTCTATGGTCCCCTTCTCCATCAGCTTCCCTGTCTCTTCCGGCCCCAACATGTCCCAGAGAGCGTCGTAGAGAGGACGGAGATACGGATCGATTTTCTGGGTCAGATCGCCGGGGAGATAACCGAGTCGTTCCCCGGCCTCCACCGCAGGACGAGTCAAGAGAATTCGCCGGACTGAACCAGTGAGAAACCCTTCGACCGCGGCGGCCATCGCAAGATAGGTCTTACCGGTCCCCGCTGGTCCGATGCCGAACGTAAGAGTGTTTTCACGGATCGCCTCGATGTAGGTCGCTTGGCCACGAGTCTTCGGCCTGACGATTCTCCCTCGCCCAACCTGAAGACCGTCGGAAAGCACTCCAGAAGGACTGGGGACCTTGTCTCGAACCATCTGGATCACTTGTTCGACGCTGGAAGGAGACAGCGACTGACCTTCCTGGACCAGGATCAGCATTTCTTCGAAAACCTCCTCGGCCTCCGAGACGCCTCCGACCGGACCAGCGAACGAAATCTCATTTCCGCGAGCAACCATCCGAACCTCAGGGAAGGCAGAGTCAACCGCTCGGAGAAATACGTCCTCCCTCCCCAACAGTTCGTACATCAAATGGTTGGCGGGGACACGAAGATGACGCTCAACGAGTTCAAGCGTCATAGGAAACACCCTTCAGGGGAATTGCGCATCATTGGGGAATACATCACCTTACCCCTATACAACGTCACGAGAGCTCAATACCTTCCGTGCTCCCCGATCGGTCTTGAATAATCGAGGCAAGGACTTCGATGTCGGAAGAACGGACCGCCAACTCGTTCGACGGGTTCCCTTTCCGCATAACCTGGATGGTCTTGAGGAATCGCTCCATCACCTCGGCCTGTTGCTGATCGAGCTGTTCTGCGGCCGCCAGATCCAGTTGAACCGTGCGACGAAACGACTCCGATGGGCCAGGTATGAGGACCGTCACAGGGACTTCGAGGAGTTCGGCGAGCCTCGTCAAGCGCTGCACTGAAAGAGACCTCTCGCCCCTTTCGTAGGCCCCAAGCACGGAAGACTTGAATTCTCCTTCGCTTAATCTCGCAACATCCTGCAACGACAGGTCCCGCATTCTCCGGGCCAATCTCAGCTTCTCGCCGATATGTCTGTTGAATTGTTGAACGTCCATAACTGATCGGTTTCTAATCCAGCGAATTCTTCAACCGAATCATTATATCGCCACTCTGAGTGGTCAAGGTTAAGACGGTCCGTTCGCCATGAATACTCCGGCAGCCACAATCGCTGCGGTCTCGGTCCTGAGGATTCGATCTCCCAAGCGAAATTTGGGGAAAGGATCGACTTCTCCGGGCGACCATCCACCTTCGGGGCCAACAACCAAGATCGTATCCTCGCTCCAGACCGGCAATTCACCCCCGGTTGGGTCCGCCACGAGGACCAGGCCGTCGAGCGATCCCAAATCGCCTTCGGTGATTTCTAGGATTCGATCACCCCGGCTTTGTTCAAGGGCAGACTCTGCCCAAGCCCGAGCCTTCTCTATCCGCGGAGGTTTCCCTTGCCCATAACAAGTCCGGATCCAGATCAGACGGTCGATTCCTAGTTCGCCCAGCTTCTCGACGATGAATCGAGCCCGATCTCGGTTCTCGGGCGGAGCCACAGCCACACTCAGGCTCCGGAGGGGAGGATTGGAGATCGTCTCAACTCCTCTTTCGATCCCTTCTTGCGTGAGCTTCCCCTCCCCTTTCAGGCCCAACCCGTCCGTGTACTCGACCGGAGAACCGTCTCCTCTTCGCAGAACTCGACGAATATGGAGTGATTTCTCTTCTGGCAAAGGAATCACCGGAGCTTCATAAGGGCCGGGGAGGTAGAGATGCGGGATGTGATTCACCACAGGCCTTAACGTCTCTTCTTGGATCGAGACGCCACCCGATTCTCGGATCCAATCTCCGCGTAACGCCTCAGAAGGTCTTGCTCTTCTGAAGAGAGCTCAGTCGGAACCACGACCACGGCCGCCACCACCAGGTCGCCCCTCCCGCGTCTTCCAAACCTACCCATACCTTGGTTAGGGATCCGGGTAGACCAGCCAGGCTGAGTTCCTTGGGGAAATTCGACGTCAAGGGTCTTGCCATCGATGAGAGGGACCTCAATCTTGGCTCCCAGGGCAGCCTCCGCAATACCGATTCTCGCTCGATAGATCAGGTCGTCTCCCGCCCGTTCGAATCGATCATCTGGTCGGACAATCACCTCAACGTAGAGATCCCCCGGTGTCCCTTTCCGCGGAGCAGCCTCGCCCTCTCCTGAAATCCGCAGGCGCGTCCCGGTGTCGACTCCGGGAGGGATCTCCACCGTGATCTCTCTCGACCCACGCCGAGTTCCAACCCCTTTGCACATTTTGCACGGATCTTGAACCACGTCGCCAGTCCCCCCACAAACCCGACAGGTTTCTGTCGTCATAACGGTCCCCAGAAGGCTTCTACGGGGAGTCCGGACCACGCCCTGTCCGGAGCAGTTCTTGCACGGATGGATCTCCGAACCTTTCGCGGCACCGGAGCCTCCGCATTCCTCGCAGACAACATTCGCCTGAAAAGAGGTAGAGGCATTCGTACCGAACGATGCCTCGGCAAGGTCGATCTCTACCCGAGCCAAAACGTCACGACCTTTTGCACGCTGAGCGCTCCGTGGCTCACCGAAGAGTCCGGAATCCCCGAATACCGACCGGAGAAGATCGTCGAAGCCACCGAACCCGAACAGGTCATTCATGTCGATTGTGTCGCCGCGGTCATAGCGAGCCCGTCGCTGGGGATCGGAGAGGACTTCATAGGCTTCAGCCACCTCCTTGAACCGGTTCTCGGCGGTGGGATCACCCGGATTGGCATCGGGGTGTGTCTCCCGAGCGAGACGACGGAATGCCTTCTTGATCTCTTCTGAGGAAGCGTTTCGGGAGACCCCCAGAACGCGGTAGTAGTCGGTCGCCATCAGGATCCCAGCCCGTCCAGCTCTCTGCTGACGCTCTCGACAGCTGAGATCACCTTCTTGTAGTCCATTCTCATCGGCCCGATCACTCCGACTCGACCCCCTTCTCCTCCGAATTCGAACGAAGTCGAGACCATTGCCAGATCCGCGTCTGGTTCCAGGCCCATCTCGGAGCCTATCTGTATGGCGGTCCCCGGTGACTTAGCCATGAGTTCAAGCACTCTCGCCGCCCCTTGAAGCACATCCAAGACCCGGTTCACGGCAGTCAGATTGTCCCAAACACTTGCCAGACACCCAGCTCCCCCGATGTAAAGATCGGCGTCTTGGTTCTCCAATCGACCCACCCCGGCGAGCGCAGCGTCGACTACAGATCGAACACCAAGCGAGATATCGTCACGGACAGTAAGGGACTTCTGCCGAAGCTCCGCCCCGGCCGCAACCTCCATAAGGATCTTCTCGGCTTGCTCGACTTCTGAGCCGGAGACCGATCCCGAAATGGTGCAGACCTCATTGCATACTCTCCCCGCCTGAGTCACAACTACCAAGAGAATCGTCTGTGGTCCGAGCGGGACTAGACGCAAAGCCCGGATGTGTTCGGGTTCCATACCCGGGCCGATGGCCAAGGACGGGTATCGAGTGATCTCAGACAGAAGCTCAGTGGCGGCCTTCAAAAGACGCCCTAGTTCGAGATGAACCGAAGAAAAGAAGGCGTGGATTCGCTGCTGGGCGGGGAGTCGGAGCCGAGCGGGACCGATATGATCGATGTAGTACCGATACGCCTTCGCAGTCGGTATCCGGCCCGCCGAAGTGTGCGGCTGAACAGCAAACCCCTCTCGCTCAAGAGAAGCCAGTTCGTTCCGGATAGTCGCTCCGGACAAGTTGAGGAGAGTCGTATCAAGGATTCGTTTCGAACTCACTGCTTCGCCCGAACGAATATGTTCCTCGACCAACGCCCTCAGAATCTCATCTCTGCGTTCATCGTGGCTTTCGCCCATAGTGAAGTCAGGTTAGCAGTCGGACCTCGCGAGTGATAAGGCCCAGCCTTATTGGAGGGG
>CAYTVW010000013.1:0-15604 GCA_964441865.1 uncultured Acidimicrobiaceae bacterium | reverse complement strand
GCCTCAGTCGTGGTCGTTGTCGAAGGTGCGGTTCCGCCGCCGATCACGAAGTCAACACCGGTAACAGCCTCCCCCACTGTCATAGAGAGCGTCCCGTCGTACCATTCCGAGATATAACCAGTGTTTTGGGCGTCGAAGTTGATTGTGAAAGAACCCGTTGGTAGGCCCTGTACTAGGTAGGTGCCATCACTCTGTGTATACCCGGACTCCACATACCACCCGGTAACGGAGTCATAAACGATCACCCAGATTCCGGAAACGGGGACACCCCAACTGTCGACCACAGTCCCAGAGACACTGGCGCCCAAAGTGAGCACGGCGTTGAAAGGACCCGACAACTCACCGGCAGTAACAGGGACAAGAGTCGCATCGGTCAGAGAGTGAACGTCGTTGTAGTACTCATCGAGATAGGCGGAAGACAGGAAATTGATGTCGGCGACTCCGGTCGCCAGTCCCCAAACCTCATATTGGCCCGCCGCGTTCGTTGTCCCGGAACCGAGAGAAAGCGGTTCCTCGACAACGGCCTGGACTTCAACTCCAGCGATCGGGGCACCCGATTCGTCTGTGACTGTCCCAAAAACTCCCCCCGACATCTCGACGGTTGCTTGAAGGGTGTTGTCGCCGCCAGCGACCACAGTGAACGGAGTCGCTGCCGAGTAACTTGATGCGTCCTGCCAATACTCCGTGAAATACCTATCGGTCGGATGAGTGAACTGGACAATCCAGTCGCCTTCTTCGACAAGGATCATGAAGGCTCCCCCAGAACTGACGGTGGCACACTTTGTGGCTCCGGACGCGTAGAAGCACGCGTTTACTCCTACAGCGGGATTCCCGTCGTTCCCGAAGACCGAGCCATAGACAATCTGAGTGTCGCCAGCGGCGCCAGCCGGCAACACCATTGCGCCCAGTGTTGCCAGTATTGCCGTGACGGCTACAGCGACACCTATCTGTGCCCTGCGAAGCATCCTCGTCGTCACGTCTTCTCCCTGCTCTGTTCTCCAGTCCCGTTCGACAGGATCCCTGGCCTGGTCTCCAAGGTACCTACGGCCAGGCCCACTTTTTCAATGCCACCAAACAGCGGTCGCCTCGACATATCCATTTCTTCCAAAGCTGCCGAGGCTCGACTCTTGCTTGATCCGTCATACATTAAACCAGGAAATCTTGATCGGGGAAGCCCCTCATCACGCGCGACCGAAAAATGGTCACCAAGCGCTAGTCACTGATCTACCACACAAATAGTCCTGATTTTCACGACTTTTTCGCTCTTCAGGCCCAACTGGTGATAATCATCACCCCTCAAACGTAACGGACTTCAAACATGGATTTCGAGACACTTGACCATCTCCTCTCATCCAAGCCGGGTGCAACTCCCGAATACCCATTCGGTCCGGGAGTCCGAGTGTGGAAACTCTCCAACAAGATGTTCGCTCTCGTTGGCGAAGAGTCTGAACAGGTCCAGATCTCATTGAAGTGTGATCCCGACCTCGCTCTCGAACTCCGAGCTCAGTTTCCTGGGATCGTGACGGCCGGCTATCACCTCAACAAGACTCACTGGAACACAGTGATTCTCGATGGGACCGTGGACCACGAGATCTCAGATTGGATTGACCATTCGTATCAGCTCGTCCTCGATTCCTTGCCTCAAAAGGATCGCCTGCGTATCGAGTCGATCTAAGGTTCCTGTTCGAAATGAGGTCCAGGTAACGGCCGCTTCACTCCCAAGAGCCCGGATACGGCCGTAGCCTCTCATTGGTTTCAAGAGAAACGAGAATCGAGAAGGGGAACAAGATGATCAGGAAGGTATCCAAACAAGGCTCATTGATCTCCGTCTGTATGGTCGCGGCCCTGACGCTCTTCGTCAGCGCGTGCCTCCCTTCCTCGGAAGACCCGGCCGAGTCGACCACTACGACTGTCGCCGAGTCGACAACAACCACCCGAGTCCAGGCAACGGGGATGAATGGGGTGTATTTCGGTTACGTTATCTCGGTTGGATCGGAGACAATCACCGTGGATTTCGCCGAAATACTCACCGGAGATGAAGCTACCGCCGCCGCCGAGGCGTCCGGAGCCCCCCTTTCAGGCGACTACCTGATCATCAACCCGGATCCTTCGATGGTCTCCTTCCCCTTATCGACCTCGGCAGTGTTTTCGGTTCAGATTCTCTCCGCTGGCTCCGCGGTCGAAAGCCAGATAACTCCATCCGATTTCCAGGATGTGATTGACGGGACGTTCTCAGGAGGAAACGTCATCGGCGTGTTCCCCGGTTCGCCCATTCCTGCCAACCTGAGCATCGTCGACGGAGTGATCACGGGAGTCCAACAGGCATACCTCCCGTAGACACTCGATCCGCTAAGAACGGATCAGAGTGAGTGCACCTCCCACCCAAAAAAACGGGGGGCGGTTGAGCCGCCCCCCGACAGAGATTCCTTGACCGAGCGCTCAGGTTGGAATCACATCAAAGACGATCGGGAATTCGACGTCTTTGTGGAGCCGAACCGTTACCTCGTGAAGCCCGATGGCCTTGATCGGTGAAACCGATTCGAGGTTCTTCTTCTCAAGTTCAATCCCAGTGAACTTCCTGATACCTTCAATGAGGTCGGCGACCGCAATGGATCCGTACAGCTTCCCCTCGTCTCCGGCAGGAGCCGCCAGGACCACCCTGGTACCAGCAAGTTGACTCGCAAGACGCGAAGCGTCTTCCCGCGCCGCTACTTCGGCCGCTTCTCGGGATTGACGGACTCTCTCCGCCTTGATCAGCGCCCCTTCAGAAGCCGGAACAGCCTTCTTCTTGGGAAGAAGAAAGTTCCGAGCGAAACCCTCGCTGACGTCGACCAAATCTCCTTTGTCACCCAATTCGGGGACCTTATCGGTGAGGATCAGCTTCATCGGTGCGTCCCAACGTAGGGAAGCAACGCCATCTCTCGCGCGTTCTTCACTGCGTTCGCAACCTCGCGCTGATGGCGCGGGCAGTTGCCAGTGACTCTGCGAGCGCGGATCTTCCCGCGATCGGAGACATACTTGCGGAGCATGCCATAGTTCTTGTAGTCGATGTACTCGCTCTTCTCTGTACAGAAGCTACAAACCTTCCGCTTCATTCTTCGACTTGAACGAGACGGAGCCTCTGGCCGCCTCCGTTGACTCGAAGTGTTTGACCCGGGTTTCTTCCCGCTGTTAGTTGACCTGCGTGGCATTCATCTTCTCCTGTGAATCAAAATGGTGCTTCATCCGGGCCGTAATCATCCCGGGGTGCCGGACCGGCAGCTGGTACGTTGCCGCTCCATTCGCCGCCACCGCGGCTCGTCTTGTTTACGGTTGCTGTTGCCCAACGAAGGCTGGGACCGATTTCGTCGATGGCTACCTCAACAACGGAACGCTTATCGCCGTCTTGGGTTTCCCAAGACCGTTGCTCGAGTCGGCCTACGACAATGACTCTGACGCCTTTCGTCAGAGACTCGGCAGCGCTTTCGGCTTGCTCTCTCCAGAGCGTGCCACCGAAAAAACTTGTGTCTTCCTGCCATTCGCCACCTTGTTGGTAGCGCCGATTGACAGCGAGACGGATTTTGGCCATCGGGACACCCGACGGAGTGAATCGAAGCTCGGGATCCTCAACCAGGTTTCCAATGAGCGTGACAGAGTTGCTTGACATTACTGTTCCTTCCTCCGATCGTTCCCCGCCCGAAATATCGCGCTCGGGCGTGACAGAACTGAAGCGATCAAGCGCCCGGTCGGACGATCTTGTGACGGAGAACAGCGTCTGCAAGGGAGAGGACTCGGTCGATCTCGTCGACCGTAGCCGTCTCGGCGTCGAAGGTGACCACCGAGTAATGCCCCTCGCGGACGTGCTTGATCTCATAGGTGAAGCGACGTTTCCCCCAGAGATCCGTTGATTCAACCTTGGCTCCGTGGTCCCCGAGGAACTTCTCGATCTCAGCAATCTTCGCCTTGACCTCGTCCTCGCTGAACTCGGGCCGATGAATGGTCATCAGCTCGTATTTTCGCATTCGATTGTTTCCTCCTGTGGACTTCCAACTGGTGGAAGGCTCCGTCCGGATGACGGAGCAGGTTATGGTCGGGCGTCTCAAGTGAGATCACAACGACCCTGATTCGCTGCGAGTGTATAGGAGACACGTTCCTGGTGCGAAACGGAGAACCCTAAGAAAGAACGATTCTCCATTCCCCTGGTATCGCCTCCTCCAAATCCCCTGTCGGGACTTCGAGGGCGAACCAATAAGAATCCTCGATTCGGTAGATCTCGCATGGGTCTGACAGACAAGGAACCATCTCATCCTTTCCGACCAGCAACCCGTCAGCGTTGAAGAACCCAATGTCCAGGGGTATCAGCGTGTCTTTCATCCAGAAACCCGACCTGGTCTCCTGACCAAAGTCGAAAAGCATTCCACTCAAATCTCCCAAGTCCTCCACATCTTGAAGACCCAGCTCTCGGAGCTCATAGGTGTCGGCGACCGCAACCAGAAGTTCTTCGTCATTCAGTCTGATCGTCGACAGTCGGAACGCTTCGGAAACGTCACCACGATCAGGGAAGGATGCCTCCGAACTAGGTTCTGCGACAGTGGTAGCGACCGATCCAGAACAGCCGAAGATCAGGAACGAGAGTCCACAGACTCCGACGAATCTTCCGACGTGAATCCGGCCGCGACTTCGGGTTTCATGTGATATGTCTCATCCTCCGATGGGAATGCCCCCGAGACTACATCGGCGACATATCGCTTGAGGCCATCCACGGCTTGAGATCGGAGGTCGGCATACCTGCGGACGAATTTGGGAACATGGCCTCCTCCGAGTCCCAGCACGTCATGAAAAACCAGGACTTGTCCGTCAGTCCCGCGGCCGGCACCTATCCCGATTGTTGGGACTGCCACCTTCGAAGTAATGGCTTGGGCTACCAAGTCTGGGACTCCCTCCAGAACCAGAGCGAAAACTCCAGTCTCCACTAGCGCGACAGCGTCCTCGATCAGTTCATAAGCCTGAGCCGACTCTTTCCCCTGCACCTTGAAACCTCCCATCGCGTTAACCGATTGAGGGGTTAGGCCGATGTGTCCCATCACTGGGATCTCCGCGTCGAGGATCGCCCGGATTACCTCGATCCGTTTCGCTCCACCTTCGAGTTTCACCGCTTCGGCTCCGGCTTTGACAAGGCGACCGGCGTTCAGGACCGCCTCGCTTTTCGATGTGTGATAGCTGAGCCAAGGCATGTCGGCCACAACCAAAGCCCGCGGTTTGGCCCTAGCGACGGCCGCAGTGTGAAGAGCCATCACATCTACGTCCATCTCCAGCGTCGTATCAAGCCCGTGGACCGCGTTCGCAACGGAATCTCCGACAAGGACCATATCCACTCCGGCTTCGTCGGCTATCGATGCGGATGGATAGTCGTAGGCGGTCACCATCGTCAGCTTCTCGACTCCTTTTCGAGCCTGAACGTCCGGAACAGTGACTTTCTTTCTCTCAGCCATGAGGCCCCTATCTGCTTAGGGCTCCGAGTCTAGTTACGCGCCCGACTTGGGAACCGATCCACCTTCGACCTATCAGGAACGAAACGACCATGTGGCTCACCCGTCTCCATTTCTCAGCCTCTCTTCAAGGTCCTCGACTCGGTCCACCAGCAGCTCGACGACAGTCGAATCGTGATCCCCGATGCTCCGAGCAACCGAGACCTCTGCCTCGTGGTGGTCTCTCCGCTCAATCACTCGCCCAGCCACTCCCACGACGGTGGCGCCCGCCGGGACGTCACGAACCACTATGGCTCCCGCGCCGATTTTGGCTCCCGTTTCCACAGTGATTGCCCCCAGCACTTTCGCTCCAGCTCCCACTATCACTCCGTCTCGGATGGTTGGATGCCGTTTCTCTTTCGCCAGAGACGTCCCGCCAAGAGTTACCTGCTGATAGAGCATTACATCATTCCCAATCTCTGAGGTTTCGCCAACCACCACTCCCATCCCGTGGTCGATGACAAACCGTCGGCCAATCGTTGCCCCAGGGTGTATCTCGACCCCTGTGACACGACGGGCCGAATGGCTGAGCAGTCGGGCAAAGAACCTGAGTTTCCAGCGCCACAACAGGTTGGCGACTCGGTAGTACCAAATCGCGTGAAGCCCGGGCGAGCAGAAGATCACAACGGCCTTCGATCTCGCCGCCGGGTCTCTGTCACAGACCGCCTGAATATCCTCGCGGAGCCTTGTTAGGAGTCCTGGTTTGTCACTCATTCGAGAACCCCCTCGAACAACACTGTCGACAGATATCTCTCCCCAGTGTCGGGGATCATCACCACAACGGTCTTCCCAGAGTTTTCTTCCCGAGCAGCTACCTCCACGGCAGCCCCCAACGCGGCGCCACCCGAAATCCCCATAAGGATCCCTTCCTGACCGGCGGCATTCCTCGCGAAACGAACCGAAGTCTCCGCAGAAACCCTGACCACTTCGTCGTAGATACTCGTGTCGAGGACTCCTGGGACAAACCCCGCTCCGATCCCTTGAATCTTGTGAGGTCCGGGATCGCCACCCGAGAGGACCGGAGAGTCTTCGGGTTCGACCGCCACAACTCGGACACCGGGTTTCCTTTCCTTGAGGACTTGTCCCACACCCGTGATAGTCCCCCCCGTCCCGACACCGGCTACGAAAATGTCCACCTCGCCATCCGTGTCTTCCCAGATTTCTTTGGCCGTAGTGGTCCTGTGAATTTCGGGATTCGCCGGATTCTCAAACTGTTGCAGGATCACCGAATCCTGGATCTGTTTGGCCAACTCGTTGGCTTTGGCGATAGCTCCCTTCATTCCATCCGGCCCGGGCGTGAGGACCAGCTCGGCGCCCAAGAACTTGAGGAGAGCCCGCCGTTCTTTCGACATCGTCTCGGGCATCGTGAGGATCAGGCGGTAGCCTCTCGCCGCAGCTGTGAAAGCCAGGGCGATCCCCGTGTTCCCCGAAGTCGGCTCGACCAAGGTTGTCTTTCCAGGTCGGATCGTCCCCGATTTCTCGGCGACATCGATCATATTCACTCCGATGCGGTCCTTCGTTGATGAGAGAGGATTGAATGACTCAAGTTTCGCCAGGATTCGAGAACCCCCTTCTGGAGCGAAACTCCTCAACTCGACAAGTGGCGTGTTCCCGATGGTTCTGGTGATATCTGAATAGATCTTCATTTCGTGATTCCTCAACATGGTGCCTTCAAAAAGAAAATGGCCCTCGCTTGGTTGGCGGGGCCGATGTCCGAGTTAGACCGCGAGTTTCTCTACTCGTTCGCGCGACATCGGCTCCTCGGACAGACGCAGTAGTCGAGCAAACCGATAGGCGATTTCATAACCACCAAACTAGTGGAGCTGCCAGTGATAAGACAAGTGTTCTCTCACGCTTTTTGTCTCATCCATTCAAGGTCGGTCCGGTGTGCTTCTACACCTCCGGGAGTCTCAAGGATCATCGGAGCATCGACGTGGTCGATCACATATCGGAGCTGGTCTTCCGGAATCATCCCTTCCCCCAGATTGGCATGACGATCTCGTCTCGAATCAAACGGGTCTCGAGAATCGTTGAAGTGAACCAAATCAATCTGCCCTGTTATCTCCATCACCCTCCCAACAAATTCGTCGAGGGGGATCCCCGCCGCCCACGCATGGCAGGTATCGAAGACGAAACCCGGACCGAATTCTCCGATTTCCGCCCACAACCGTTCGATCCCTTCGATAGTCCGAGCAATCGGGTTTTTCCCGCCAGCAGTGTTCTCGACCAAGACTCTCGTAGTCGCTTCAACGCCTTCCAGAGCTTTTCGCCACCTCTCGACACCCTCGTCGAAATCGGTGGTCTCGACCATTTGGCCACCATGGACAACGACTCCTTCCGCTCCGATCGCATCCGCGGCCACGCACGTTTCTTGAAGGATCTTCCGGCTTGGAATCCGAACCTTGGGGTTATCTGAAACCAGGTTTATCAGATATGGAGAGTGAACGAATATGGGGACTGACGATTTCTTCAACTCTTCAGCATCAGCTCTCTCCAGAGGCTTAGCCCAGGATTTTGGGTTTGACAGGAATATCTGAACGGCGTCGGCACCCCGTGCCTCCGCCTCGCCCAATGGGTCGGCTGAAGGGACGTGGGCCCCAAAAACCCTTCGGGAAAATTCCATTACTTCTGGCCACCCAGCGCTGGACCCAACGCCTTGATGCTTGAGACAACCTCCGCCGCGGATTCCTCCCAATCGGAAGTGAGGATGGCAACCGTGTCCGAGGCGATATAGCGAGCACCCCACGGGTTGGAAGGAAGCACCTCGGGATCGGACACTCGAACCCAGAACACGGGAAGCTCTGTCCCGTCGTCCTCGACCACGCCTGCTCCGAGATCCTCAACCTGCCCCCACGGAATTGAGACAGGGGGTCGAGTTGGGCCAGCTAGTTTCAGTTCAAGTGTCTTCTTGTCGGCTTTGAGAATCAGAGTCGGATTCACCAACTCGAGAAGTCCCCATGCCAACAATCCGATGCCAGCGGCCACGAATAGCCAACCCCACATGCTGTCGCGAGAGCTCAGATTCCGGCCGCCCACATAGAAGATCTCAATCATCTTGTTGGTCAACCACCGAGTTCTCAGGATGTCGGCTCCCAGCATAAGAAGTGGGATCGCGGCTAGAGAGACTGCCCACATTCGCCAAGCCGACCTGCGGACTTCCACGGTTCTGAGACTCATACTCCAAGCTCCCCGGGTGTGAGAACGTAACGATAGGGTACTCCGGCCGCTTCGACACGTCGGCCGGCTTCCCCTTCGCTTCTGTCGACTAACGCGAGCGCTTGAACAACGACCAGTTCGGAAGCTTTCGCTACCTCGATTGCCTCACAGAGGGCACTTCCTGTTGTGGTGGTATCTTCGAGGATTGCGACTCGGTCTCCCGGGGCGACGGGACCGACCAAACGACCGCCCATTCCGTGAGTTTTCGCTTCCTTGCGGATGGAGAAGGCCTTCATTGGCCGACCGTTCCGGGCGGACACCAGGGCGCAGGCCACCGCAATTGGATCGGCTCCCATTGTCATTCCCCCGACAGCGTCTACGTCTTCGGGGATGCACGAAGAAACGACCGTTCCCACAAGACCGGCACCTTCACCGTCGAAAGTCGTGCAGCGGGCATCCAAGTACCAGCTCGATACTGCACCGGACCTCAGAGTGAACGGTCCATCAGTCCGGAGAGCGTGCTTCTTGAGATGCTCGACCAGTGCCTCTAGACCCTCAGTGCTCTCTGCTTCACGCTTGCTCAAGAATCCTCCCTCGAATGTCGATCCATATATTGCACGCAGGGATTTCACAGCCCAAACCCTTCCGTGTTTGCCCAATAAGGAGGCCGCCTCGCCCGGGCGGCCTCCTCTTATGTGTCGACATCGAGTCAACCCCCGAGATGACCTGTCGAACGACCTCGGTTCTGTTACCTCGTCAAAGCCGAGACGCCGCTTGACTTGAAGTGATGAGCACTTCGATTGAACGACCTCCCATGAAGCCCTCCCGACCCGATGATCTTCGAATTCTCCCGAAGCTCCGGATTGTTGCGTGGCCTTCCACTGAGGGTTTTGGCGTTCTTGTTGGCGCGCGAGGGTCTTCGGATGCAGAATGCACACTGGCGATTCTTTCCACCCTTTAAGGAGTAAGTCGGATGAAGTTCTTCGCGATGGGGCTGGCTGCTGTCATTGGGACTGCGTCCCTGATCCGAATCGTCTTCTTCATTGCCAGTGCCCTCGACAACTTCTCTTCGGAGACTCAGCTGGCGGCACTCACCGCCCTCGCCCTCACCTTGGTCGGAGCCGGTCTGGTTCTAACCGCAGTCTCGACTGATGCGTCTTCAGTGGCAGAGAAATTCGCCCGACCGATCAAACTAGACGACAAGAAGAAACCCCGCCACGCCGCTCCATCTAAATCCCCGCGAGGGAAGGAGAGCCCGATATCGCGGCTCTGAGAAACGGCACACCACGCGACCTATTTTCCGAATCTTCTTTCACGCCGCGTGAAGTCACGCAAGGAACGCAAGAAGTCGACTCTTCTGAAAGCCGGCCAGAACACGTCAACGAACGAGAACTCGGCGTAGGCAGATTGCCAGAGGAGAAAACCGGAGAGTCTTGATTCTCCGGATGTTCGAATCACAAGATCGGGGTCGGGGAGATCGGCCGAGTACATATGGCCAGCCAACGAATCGGCGTCTATTCGGTCGACGAGTTGGTCGGCGGGCACCCCTTCTTTGAGAAGGCTTGACACCAGTTCTTTGGCGGCATCAACGATCTCTTGGCGCCCACCATATCCCATCGCAATCGTGAGTCTTCGCGCATCGCCGAGACTCTCGTCTTCGGCCCGTTTGGCAGCGGTCACTACGCGTCCGGGGAGCAGGTCGAGACTCCCAATAAACCTGAGTCTCATGTTCCGAGTGCGACAGAGTTCAGGAAGCCGCTCGAACAACTCGACCAAAACATCGAAATAGGGCTCGAGCTCCTCCGCGGGACGCTTCAGGTTTTCTTTCGACAGAACCCATCCAGTGATCGCGGGTATCCCAAGTTCATCAGCCCAACCGAGGAATTCTTCGAATCGGCGCATCCCGGCTCGGTAACTGTCGGTGTAAGAGGGAAGACCCTCCATACGGGCGTATCTCCTATGACCGTCGAGGATCACGCCGATATGCTTGGGGAACCGCGACCGGTCTATCGAAGACAAAAGTCGCTTCTCGTATATCCGATAGAGGATTCCCTTTGGGATCTTCATGACCGGGCCAATGGTAGGCACGGGGCACCCCCCTGAATGTGTCTCGACCGTTGAACGCTCTTCTACAAACCTGTTTTCGGAGCTCGATTATTCTTGAACCATGATTCCTTTGGGACGCATGCAGAACCCGGCGCGAGGCTTCATCGACTTTTCGGCTGCCGTGATCGCTCTCGTTGCCTCCATCTTGTTTCTCCGCGCGGGGACAACCGGGACCGCCGTAGGGGCCACGGTCTACGCAATCACCCTTGTCACCATGTTCATCACTTCGGGCCTTTACCACTCGATACCATGGGCGCAGAAGTGGAAGACCCGAATGCAACGCCTTGACCATTCGGCGATCTTCCTCCTCATCGTTGGCACCTATACCCCGGTGGTGATTGTCACTTTTCAGGGTGCTTGGCGAATCGCGATCCTCTCCCTCGTTTGGGGAGCGGCGATCCTGGGGATTGTCCTCAAGTTCGCTCTTAGGGGAGTGAAGCCAGCTCTTTCGATGAGTCTCCAGATGGCGATCGGATGGTCGGCAGTTGCCTCGATGTTCGAAGTGGCCCGACGCTTGGGTAGCTCCACCGTATGGTGGATCGGTGTTGGAGGAGCGATCTATTCGATCGGGATGGTTTTCAAGGTGACACGCTGGCCGAAACTGGCACCAAGGGTGTTTTCCAGCCACGAACTCTTCCACCTGATGGTGGTGGCGGCCGCTGCCGTCCATTTCGTCACGATCGTTACTCGGGTCCTCCCCGCGGCCTCCTAGGTTTTTCTCCCTAAACATTTGCTCACTTCTGGACGAAAACCTTCACGGAAGCCGACACCGGGACTAAAACTGATACCCGAGGTGATATAGATGGCCACTGTGCTGTGCGAGAGCTGCGGGATGCCGATCCAAGATGGGCCGTACTGCCATTACTGCGTTGACGAGAAGGGGAAGCTTCAGCCTTTCGAGGTCCGCTTTCAGGAAATGGTTGAGTGGACGTTGAAGAGAGCAGATATCCACGATCGGGCTGAAGCCGAGAGACGCACTTTCGCCTACCTGTCCAGCATGCCCGCCTGGGAGAACAACCCGAAGGTAAAACAGGCCGGCTGAGCCTCCGGTTTGCTTGAAACCATTGGCCTACAGACTGGGTGAAATCTCTATCTCCCTATTCGGGAGTCCGGAACACCTCTAGAGCACCTGATCCGACTGATCGCTCAAATAGCTTTCCGATTGTCCAACCCACTAGAGCTCCCGCCGTGTTCAGGATCACATCGTCGACATCGACGCTTTTCCAGTTGAATCCGTAGGCCTGTGAGCCAAGCAACTGGATTGTCTCGATACCGAAGGACACAGCCACCGCCACCGCCACCGTCTTGAGGGCCTTCACCGAACGGCCACCGACAGTCATGGCGAACCCCAACGGAAACATCAACACGAGGTTGCCGCCGATTTGCCTCAAGGCGACGCTCAGCGTCTGGTTCTTGAGTATCTCGACAATCGAAGCAAACGGTACGAAATTGTGGCCAGCGTTCAGATTCCCTGTCAATGCCTCTTCGGTTCGGAGATACTCGAGACCATCGACGTAAATCGGGGCAAACGTCATTGTGAACATTGCCGCCAGGTAGAAGACAAAGAACGCTCCGAAGACCGCGCGTCCGACAGGCGGACGCGTCTTTGACCACCAGATTCCGAGGGCAATCAGCCCAATCGGACCGAACAGCAATCCAAACACCGAATCTGCCGGATACAAGACGCCCTCCTGTTCAGAATGCTCTCGGTTCCAGAACGTCAAGGGGATCCTGCCGAATTGCGACCACGGCGGGGTAGATCCCGGCAATGAGAAGGAGAAGGAGTGCCCCGCCGACAAGTCTGGTTAGCGATCCTCCTTGCAGCAGATGGACGTCGACCTGGAAAGCGTCTCGGGCAAATTGGTTAGCCACCGGCTGGACCGCAGCGGTGAAGATAAGAGCTAGAAGCACTCCCAAACCAAGGACCAAGATCAGGTCGGCAATAACTAGTAGGACAATCTGGTTTCGACGGGCGCCTACCGCACGGGCCAACCCAAAAAACCAGGTTCTCTGGCGCACGGCGATCAGTTCTGCGACCAACAGCCCTAGACCGCCAAGGATCATCACACCCCACGCGATGATCGCATACACCAGCTTGACCCCTTCAGTGGCGGCCCGTGTCTCAGATCCGATGTCTGGATGACTGATGAACACTGAGGGGGGCTCACCGTTGAACTCTTGGGCTTTTAGAAACCCTTCCTCGACACTGGTCTGGATTGCACCCTGTTCGTCTCCCTCGCGTCCAGTGACAAGAACAAACCTGTAATGAACCGGCCCGAGAGTAGCGAGCGACAACACCTGACGGTATCGGGCATCGATTAGAAGCCCAGACCCCCAGACCCTCATCTCTTGTTGGGTTGGGAGCCGGAGGGCACCAGCGGGGATCTTTTGGCTGGCCAAACAGAGCTCAGTCTCGAAAGGAAGCTCCGTCCCCGCGGGTTCCCGACCCGTTCTTTCCAAGGGAAGGACCATCATCGATTGCGGCCCAAGGTTCTCAAACGGTGGACATTCAGAAGTCACCGGAGGGAAATACTCCACCATCGTCGGTGGTTCGTCCGAATATCCGGAGAGTGCTTCCGCAACGATGTCGTACACGCGCTCGCCGGGAAGCAACCCCCCCGATCCGGGAGTGACGCTGATCGAGTAGGTCCCCGCTTTTCCAAGCTCCGACGAAACCGCCTCGTCGAGGTCCTCGGAAGAAACACGTGACAGTTCCACCACGACCAGAAACACCGACATCCCAACGGCTACCAAGACAGCGAGAAGAATGACCTTCGCTTTGGATGCCAAGTTGAACCGGACCGCCAACCCGAACAGACGATTAACCGATCTCATTCTTGAGCCCTCGAATCAGCCCCCAGAACGCCTTTCACGAGTTCGAGTTTCCGTTCGGCAAGCGAAGCTATAGCCGTATCGTGAGTCACGACCACAACGGCGGTCCCAAACAATTTTGGGAGTTCGAATATCGTATTGGCGACTTCGTTGGCGGTCTCCTCATCGAGATTTCCGGTAGGCTCGTCGGCCAAGAAAAGCAGGGGATTCGAGAACAACGCTCGTCCTATCGCCACCCGCTGCCGTTGTCCTCCAGACATCTGGTTGGGCCGCCTCTTCGCTAGCTCCGCTATCCCAAGCCGACTAAGAATTTCGGATCCTCGCGATGCTGCCTCACGCCGAGTTTCCGAACCTGAAGAAGAGAAGAACCATGGGAGCATCACGTTCTGTTCAGCAGTGAGAGACGCGTCGAGATGAAACGACTGAAACACAATCCCTACTGATTGTGACCTGATTTGGGCTATCTCGGGATCGCTCAGAAAAGACAATTCTGAACCGCCCACATACACCGTTCCGATAGTCGGCCTACGCATTAAAGCCAACACAGAGATAAGCGTGGATTTCCCGCTCCCGGATCGGCCAACTATCGCCGTCGAAGTCCCTTGAGCAAATTCAACATCGATCGAATAAAGAGCGGTTACTGGCCCGAATTCGGTTTCGTAGACAACACTCACATCGGACAGCGCCGCTGCCAGATTACTCATCCAGCCGACTCCGGAAACACCAGTTCAACGCCAACCGGCAAGTCGGATGTAATAACACGCACAACCCCATCAGTTGGACCAACATCTACTGGGATCTGTCTCTCGACTCCGTCCTCGGAGACAATGACGTAGTAGCCGTCCGTCTCCTCGTCATAGCCGATGAAGATGCTCGGGACAACGACGGCATCCGCGAGCGACTCCGACTCGAGAATCAAGACGCCCCTCAACCCCGGGGCAGTCTCGACCCTGCGAGGAAGTCGACAGTGGACCTCGTCGGCCTTTACTTCGTCGACTCCGCCGAATTCGCTGGGTGGCGAAGCATTTGAGTTGAGTTCAATGGCGCCTCCGACAACCCATACTGCCTCGCAGGCGACTGCTCGTTGCCCCATCACTGTCTCAACAGTCGCCGTTCCACGGAACGGAATAGACCGATACCTGAGAGACTGAACCGGAGTCAGCCCCACAACTACGTCGATCCCCGTCGATAGAACTGCCCAATCGCCGTTTTCTGATTTACCCAAGAACCCGGATACCGGCGATCGAACCGTGTGTTCAAGGGCTTCAAGCTGAGCGAGCCTCGACCGGTCGACGCTGCTTCTTGCAGCACCGGCCGCCAACTCTGCCTTGACCTCGGGGTCGATCACGAGAGATCCGATAACCTGCCCCCTCACAACCTCTGAACCCGATTCGACCGACGGCACAAGCTCCAACTGCGGATATGGTGCGATCAACACTTCCGAGCCCGATTCCAGGACCGCGTCGAACTTGTAGACCATCCCGAAATCGGTTCTCCGGACCACCGGAGTCGAACTCCCCGAAACCCAGGAATCATCCTCCAAGTCGGAGGCCTCATCGGGAAACTCCGGGAAGGGAGAAGTGGTGGTAGTGCTCGATGAACACCCGTAAAGCACCACCGCCAAGATCACTACTGCCGAACACAGCCGAGTTCTTCTCATCCCGCTCCCTTCACAACTTCAGCGATCGTTGGCCCCGAAATGTCGCCCGGTTTCGCTGGCACATGGGCGCAGTTCCCGTTGGGGTTCGCCAAGCCGAGCCGCCACTGCTCTATGTCTCCGGACGCCAACAAATCCTCTGCCTCCGCCCGAGTCAAACCCCACCAATACGCAAGATCGCCCCTTGGACTGTCTGGCATCCTTGGCGGCTCAAGCTCCGGACGTACACCCGTAATCGTCCATTCCTGATAGACACGTAACATCTCCCGGCAATATCCGTAGTTCACCACCGATCCCTGCGCAACCTGTTCCTGTTCTTCGCCTTCAAACGAGCCAATTACCCACT
>CAYTVW010000012.1:0-15880 GCA_964441865.1 uncultured Acidimicrobiaceae bacterium | reverse complement strand
CGGTCGATGGGCCTCTGGTACTCCTTCTCTCCCCAGAGCCAGAGTTGCTTCGACCTGACTTGGCGCCGACCGAACGCTAGCTTTTCGATTGTGATAGGGGTTTTCGATTCCGGGATTGGAGGGCTCGGCGTTCTGCGCCGGATCCGCGAGCAGCTCCCTGACGCCGATTTGGTCTACGTTGCCGACCGGGCAAGAAGCCCATACGGAATTCGCCCAGAACATCAGATAGTCCAATACTCCGACCAGATCACCCAGCATCTGATCTCAAAGGGCGCTCAGATGATCGTGGTGGCCTGCAACACAGCATCTAGCGCGGCACTCCACGAACTCCGTCACCGTTACCCAGAAGTCCCGTTCACCGGGATGGAACCAGCTGTCAAACCGGCCGCTCTCCTGAGCGAGACCGGTGTGATCGGGGTATTGGTCACTCCTTCCACCGGAAGCGGCGGCGCGCTCGCCTCGGTCGTCGATCGTTTCGCGAGAGACGTCTCAGTGAGAGTCGAAACCTGTCCCGATTGGGTTTCGTTAGTTGAGGAAGGAGAGTTCAACGGGCCGCGCGCTGAAGAGGCAGTGAAACGTCATATTGAACCTCTCGTAAAGAGCGGGGCCGACGTCCTGGTCCTTGGTTGCACGCATTACCCGTTCCTCTCGAATCTGATTCAAGAGGCAGCGGGTTCTTCAGTGATTCTCATCGATCCCGCCGAATCGGTCGCCCGACAGGTGTCCCGAGTGGCTTCCCAAGTCGGAGCCGTCGAGGGGAAAGGCTCCACTCGGATAGAAGTCAACGGCCGCTTCGACGACATCCCCTCGCTGCTGTCAGATTTTCTCGATCTCGACGCCGATATCCAGGCCGTAGTCTTCACTGACGAATGACTGTCCGGGGATTCCCATTCGATCGCTAGCGCTCAGACCAGATCCTCGGAAGCTTCTGACAGAACATCCGACCTATGAGTGTCACGAGGTCGAATCGGCATCTACAAAGAGGCCCTTCTCAGGAAAACGAGAATCAGGTCCGTTCCTCATGATTTCACGTCAAGAGTTCCGCTGCCTGGCGAAGGCGCCGCATTAACCGAGACTCAGTCTCTCGGTCGGCTTCCCATCTCATTATCAGATCCAGATTCGGTTCCGGGCGACGGACCCCCAGAACACCCCGAATTGGGGACAACGGCGAATCAACAACATCCCCGACCAGCAACCTTGCGGTATCCAGCCCGCAAGCGTGATTCAGTTTGGGGAGGGCCGCTGCCAGCGCAACTCCGGCCCATAAGCCGATCGAAGTCTCGAGCGCGGACGAGACCACGACTGGGAGCCCGCTCCGATCCGCAATATCAAGTGCTCTCGAAACCCCACCCAATGCCTGCGGCTTAAGAACTAGAAAATCGGCTGCTTCTCTTCTTACGACTTCCATCGGATCGGAAGCCAAACGAACAGATTCGTCAGCCGCGATAGGAACGTCCACGCGTTTGCGGACTTCAGCCAGTTCATCAATCGTCCTCACCGGCTGTTCCACGAACTGGAGATTGAACTGAGAGAGTTGTTCAATCCGCTCAACCGCTTCGTCAACCTCCCACTGAGCGTTCACATCGACTCGAAGTTTTCCTGACGGTCCCAATGCATCGCGCACCGCCTTGACTCGTTCCAGATACGTTTCTGTGGATTCTCCGGCATCCGCGACCTTCACTTTCGCGGTGGAAGCACCCGATTCTCTTACTAGATCCGTAGCGTGACGAACATCTACCGCCGGAATCGTCAGGCTGGTTGGAATCTGATCCCGAACTGGCTCGGGGAGCGGAGAACATGCCAACTCAAGCGCAGCAGCCAACCAGCGAACCGTTACCTCAGGGGGATAATCAGGGAACGGAGAGAACTCGCCCCATCCTTCCGGACCCCTGATTATCACTGCCTCACGCTCAGTGACCCGACGAAATCTCACAGTCATCGGGATTCGGACCGAGTAAAGCCTGACGCTTTCCAGCAGACTCATCGCGCCGATCTCCTATCCTTGAGGATCCCGACATGGAAAAAGTACCGACCCGGCCTTGTCGAATGCGGGGTAGCGACCGGACTCACTTCTCTCATAGCGACGATGGTAGGAGCTAAAGCAGCTCTGGCCGCCCCTGAAGCATTTCAACGAGGCTTTTCACCTCTTGAGCACGGTTCCTCGGTACAACCAAGACCACATCACCGGTGTCAACAACAATCAGATCGTTAACGCCTAGCACCGCTATGAGCCGACCGTCCGATCGGACGTAACTCGAACGGGTATCGACCGCGAGAACGTCTCCAATCAACGCGTTGTCATCTCCGTCACGAGATTCGATTTCCCAAAGCGATTGCCAAGACCCAACATCACTCCAACCCGCCTCAAGCGAGACAACAACCGCCCGCTTCGTCTTCTCCATGATGGCGTGATCGATGGAGATAGACGGAGCCGTGAGGAACGATTCGCTCAGATGAATGATCCCTTCCCGCGGCGATTCACCTAAAGACGCCACTACCGCGTCCAACACATCAGGAGCGTGGTTCCGGAACTCCTCAATCACCGCGCCTGCTCGAAAGACGAACATCCCCGAGTTCCACAAATGGGAACCCCCCGCCAGATACTCGACAGCGGTAGCGTGGTCGGGTTTCTCAACGAATTCCTCAATACGAGCCGGATCACCCCTCCCCCAACGGATGTATCCGTAACCGGTCTCAGGACGGTGAGGAACAACACCAAACAGGACAAGGTCTCCATCTGAGGCAGCAGACACTGCCTCCTCCACCGCGTCTCGGAACTTCCCAACGTTCCTTATCACATGGTCAGCGGGAAGAACAACCAAGATGGCTTCCGGCGGAGCGACTAGAGCGGCCGCCGCGACCGCTGGAGCCGTGTTGCGCCCCGTCGGCTCGGTTACGATCGCCGAAGCCCTAACCCCGATCTCTGCCAGTTGCTCAGAGATGGAGTCAACATGCGCGTCCGAACAGACCACAATCGGGTCTCCCACACCTGGTACACCGTCGAGTCGCCGGGCGGCCATCTGTAGAAGCGTCCCCCTCCCGAACAACTCCAAGAACTGTTTCGGCCGAGAGACACGAGAACTTGGCCAAAGGCGCGTCCCTATCCCTCCAGAAAGAAGAACTGGAATCGTCTGCATGGGCCAAGGCTAGGCGGAAACTCCCATCCTCGCCCTCCGAAGCCGATTCGCGAAAGGTTCAGCCCTCCGAATACCGTGATCGGTAGAGCGGCCCCGACTTGAGATACTCCTCTACTCCCCGGACCTGCCGCGCGATTTCATCGGAGGTAAGTTCGCGGACCGATCGAGCAGGGACTCCCATACCCAATGTGTATGGATCCAGGGATTTTCCTTCCGGAAGCAACGAACCGGCTGCCAGCCAAGAGCCTTTCCCCATGACCGCGCCACTCAAGACAATCCCTCCGATCCCGACCAGGCACCGATCCCCCACAGTCGCGCCGTGGACTATCGCCCCGTGACCGATGGTGACACGTTCTCCAATTAACGCAGGGAAACCAAGATCACAATGGACTATCACGCGGTCTTGAATGTTGGTTTCCTCGCCCACCACGATTTCGTCCTCTTCTGCTCTCAGCACCGCTCCAAACATGACCGAACAGCGGGGGCCAATCTTGACTGCACCTTCAATAATGACGCCTGGCATCACAAAGGCCTCTGGATGAATCGAAGGGTTGGGTAGCCCTGTCATGTCACCATTCTTGGTGAGTGTCTTCGGTGTGGAAAGAAAGGTGTCCACACTCGGTGCAAATCAGACGAGTGATCCCTCCGACGGTCTTGGCGACCTCGTAGTTGTGCTCGTGGATTCCTCGTCTCCCTCGCTTCTTCCCCGTCTTCTTCGAGGCTGCCCGGTCGGCCCGATCTTTTCGGTCCAGCTCCAAAGCGTTTTCGTCGGTTTCCTCGACTTCGTCAAGCTCTCGATACGAAACAGGTTCGGGGAGAGCTGCGGGACGCGCGGTTGTCGCTTCGATGGTGGGGACCACCCATTCGCCCTCGGCAGGGATATGCCATGGAGACATCGCTTCCTGGTTGGACCAGTCGTCGGCCGGGATCTCTTCTCTCGGGGATTCCTGTTCTCTTTCCCAATACCCTTGGGGAGCAGGTTCGGGTTCCCTTGCCTGTGATCCCTGTTCAGGAATGAAATAGGGCTCCTCGGTCTCACTCGCTGCAGGTTCGGCTTCCTGATATGCCTCTACATCGTTGTATCGTCCGACACCTTCTTCCAGAGGCGGAGCGGCCCACGGCGACGCCGGTGGCTCGGGATAGCCCCTATCAGTCCCCTGAGTCGTTCTCGAGTCAACGTCGGAGTAATCCGTCGCCTCGAAGCCAAGGGGTTCTCTCTCCTCATCAGAAACGAATTCTTCCGTCGCGCTCTCAGGAACCTCTTCCGCCTGGTCCTCGGCAACACCTTCTGCAGGCTCTTCTTCCTTCCCCTGGGGCGAACCCAAGTCGTAGACAGTCGAGGACATTGACTCAACCAGCCTCCGCAGCTCATCGCCGAAGGATCTGTCTAGGGAGGCCAACGAATCATCGGCCTGGGCGTCCCACTCACCCACTCTTTCTTGAGGGGCCTCCTCTTGAGAAGCCTCAAGAGTCTCTTCGGCTTCAGCAGACACCAGGGGACGTTCCTCGGTCTCGGTCTCAGGATGTCCAGGTTCTTCTACCTGTTGAGGTTCCGTCTGAATTGGGGCTACCGGCCATTCTTGGATTTCTTCTTCTATGCCAGCTGCCGCCGCCCAATCAGAACCTTCATCAGATAACGCTTCTTCTGTCGCTGGCTCAACAAGGTCCGTCGATTCCTCCACTGCAGATGGCGTTTCTGCCTGCTCCACAAGCAAAGGTTCAGAATCTCCCCGACTAGCGGCAGTTAGATCGGGCTCAATTTCGGTTTCGATCAACTCATCCTCGGGAATCCGACTCGTAGTGTCTGCGACGGGCGCTGGCGGATACTCCTCTTCCGGAGTCTCTGCTCTGTCCCGAGTCTCCGAACGAGAATCGGTGACTCCCCGATACCGCTGCGAAGATTCGACAACATCAGCATCGATACGGTCGGCAGCCGATTCGATACGTTCTGCCGCATGCTCAATTCTCTCGGCCGCTTCTTTAGTTACAGCCGGGTCGACCAGAGCCGAACCTGACGCACGAGGAGTCTCGGAGAACGGGACACCCCGTGAATCGGTCGAGACACCAGGGATCGACAATTCCTCCTCGGCTGGGATCTCTTCCCCCCGGGAGGGACGTCCCGCAGCGCTCTCGAGACGATCGAGAATGCTTCTCTTCTCCGGAGGAACGCCGGCGACTTCCTGAGTTGGTGGAGCCATAGGCGCGGCGGAAGCCGCAGGCGGTGGAGGAGCCGTCGGCTCCTGAGGAGGAATCCCCGAGACGTCGGGTGGAGATCCGCCCCAAGTCGGAGGTTCAGGGACCGGCGGATACCCTCCAAGATTCGGTTCAGACGGCTGGAATGGACCACCCTGAACCGGTTCCGCCGGGTGATAGGGCGCAGGGCCGGGTTCCACATAGGTCGGCCCACTCGGCTGAGACGGCCCGCCCTGGTCCGGTCCCGGCGGTTGATAGGTGACAGGTCCCGGTTCGACTTGTGGTCGTTCTGGAGTCTGTTGGGGGAACGGGTCGAAGACGTAGCCACGACCTTGCCCAGACTGATCCGCTGGCCCAACGCCAAACGGAGCAAACCCTCCGACAGGTTGCCCTTCCGAACCGGGAGGGGCCGACGGTGGCTCCCCTTCATGGAATGAGACATACTCGGATCCGGCTGGAACAGACGGCGTAGGGTCGACACCACTCCAAGGGTCGACGTGCGCGGCCGGTGGGCGCTGAACGGATGGTCGGTCTTGCGATCCAATGAAACCTGGGCGATCGGTTATCGCATCCAAACGCGAAATCGGTGACTGCTGGGGCTCCTCTGGAGGCGGGAGAAGAGGCTTCTTCTTCTTTCTCGACTTCGCCTTGGTTGGCGGAGCCTGTCGCTTCCACGGCTTCCTCTTTCGGAGACGCGCCCCAATCTCTTCCACGTATTCAACGCCTTCGTAGGCAAATCCAAGGGGATCGTCAGCCAAGAACTGCATGAATTCGCCGTCAAGGTTGAGAGCAAACAAATTGCCATTGACGCGCTCAGCCCCAACCACCTCGAGGCGCCAGGTACCGAGTTCCTCGGTTCCAGCCCAGAGTTCGAGATAGACATCCTCAATACGCAGATCTACCGGTATGCCGGAACCTGCATCTTCGGGGAGCCTCAACCTTCCCCTGAAATCCACTTCAAACCTTTCCCATCAGAGCGACATGCCAGCATCACCGGGGACCACCAGGAACCCCAGTTTCGCAATCGGCCAGCAAATATGACATCGGAGGAGAACCTCTTCCTATGAAGGTATTTTCCTCTCACGGGATGCATCTACAAACCAGATTTCGGTCTCCGAATGCACCATCCACCCTACCCACTGGCGGGAAGTAGGTCCTGGCGGCAATGGCGGAGGCAACCTGTCGAGAATACGGATGATTCCAGTCGTCGCACATCAGATCGGGGGCAGTGTGGGGAGCGTTCCGGAGCGGGTTGTCATCCTTCGGCCATTCGCCGCTCTCGACCCGGTCGATTTCGTGAGCGATTGCCAACATCGCATCACAGAACCTGTCCAGTTCCAAGAGAGATTCGGATTCCGTCGGTTCGACCATCAGAGTCCCGGGCACAGGGAAAGCCAGGGTCGGTGCATGGAATTCGTAGTCGGCCAGCCGCTTCGCGACATCTTCAGCGGTGACCCCACTCCGACTAGTCACCTCATGGAGATCAACTATGCATTCGTGCGCGACGCGACCCTGTTTCCCCTTATAGAGAATTGGAAACATGGGTTCAAGGCGAGCTGCCACATAGTTGGCGTTGAGGATGGCGATTTCACTCGCTCTCCGGAGGCCGTCGCCCCCCATCATCCTCAGATAGACCCAGGTAATCGGAAGAACCCCAGCAGAGCCCCAGGGAGCCGCCGATACGGGAACCCCTTTCGAGGGTCCCGGGTCCAGAGGGTGCGAAGGAAGGTACGGTGCCAGGTGAGAACGGACTCCGACCGGTCCGACGCCTGGACCGCCCCCACCGTGGGGAATAGCGAAGGTCTTGTGAAGGTTCAAATGCGAGACATCTCCCCCGAATCTCCCGGGCCGAGCGAGACCGACCATGGCATTCAGGTTCGCACCGTCGACATACACTTCCCCACCGTTTTGGTGGATCAGTTCGCAGATCTCAGTGATCGACTCTTCGAACACCCCATGAGTGGACGGATAGGTGATCATCATCACGCCTAAATGATCCGAGTATTGAGAAACCTTCTCTCTGAGGTCATCGAGGTCGATGTTCCCCGCTGGATCGCATCCGACCGGGACTGGACTGAAGCCAGCCATCGTCGCCGAAGCGGCATTGGTCCCGTGAGCCGATGTCGGGATGAGGCAAACGGTGCGCTGGCCTTCACCTCGCTCCCTGTGATAGGCGGCTACCGCCATCAACCCGGCGAACTCGCCCTGAGAACCCGCATTGGGCTGCAATGAAACCGAGTCGTATCCGGTGATCTCGATCAGGGCGCTCTCAAGATCCGAAATCAGTCGACCGTAACCCCTCGTCTGATCGGAGGGCGCAAACGGGTGGATTCTGGCGAATTTTTCCCATGTTATGGGGATCATGGCGGAGGTCGGATTGAGTTTCATCGTGCATGATCCGAGAGGAATCGAAGTCCGGTCGAGGCCTAAGTCCCGATCCGCCAAGCGGCGAAGATACCGGAGCATCTCATGCTCGGTTCTGAACTGTTTGAACATCTGGTGTTCAAGAACGGGGGTCTCCCTCAATTGGCAATCATCGATGCCTACCTTGACCTCGCCCTCTTCGACTCCAAGAATCCCCAGGAGTGTCTGGAAAACCGTTTCGTCGGTTGTCTCGTCAAAGCTGACCCCTACTTCCGTTTCGGAAACTGGCCTCAGGTTGATTCTCTTGGAGGCGGCTCGCGCGATGACGTCCTCGGCGTTATTGACTCTCAAGGTGAGGGTGTCGAACCAACTCTGGTTCGCTACTCGAATGCCCTTTGCTCCTGCTAAACGAGAAGCGAAACGATGTATGCGAGTGGCGATTTCTCCTAGCCCCTCCGCTCCATGCCAACACAGGAATAAGGTGGCAATCATCGCCGGCAATGCTTGCGCGGTGCAGATATTGGAGGTTGCCTTCTCCCGTCGAATGTGCTGTTCCCTGGTCTGCAGTGCCAGTCGATACGCTGGCCTTCCAGCAGAATCCCGCGATATCCCCACCAAACGGCCTGGCATGATCCGGACTCTTGCCTCGGTGGTCGCCAAGAACGCGGCATGAGGACCGCCAAAACCCATCGGCATCCCAAAGCGTTGAGTCGAGCCCACGACAATGTCGGCTCCCCACTCTCCCGGCGGTTTGATCAACGCCAAAGCCATCGGATCGGCAGCCGCTACAACTAACGCTCCCGCTTCGTGCGACCGAACAGCCAGTTCTCTCCAATCGGAGATCTCCCCTGTGGTATCTGGGTACTGGACCAGGACACCGCAGGCATTCGAGAGATCGGTGGTTGCAGCATCTTCGACTCGGACCCGAATTCCTAGCGGCGCTCCCCTTCCTCGGATCACGGAGATTGTCTGAGGATGGCATCTCGCGTCAACGACGAATTCTTCTTTGTTGGCCGCCCGGCGACACATCGCCATCGCCTCGGCGGCCGCTGTGGCCTCGTCAAGAAGGGAAGCATTGGCCACATCCATCCCAGTCAGATCGCAGATTGCAGTCTGAAATCCCAACAGCAACTCGAGCCTGCCTTGGCTGATCTCGGGCTGATAGGGCGTATATGAGGTGTACCAGGCCGGGTTTTCAATGACGTTTCTCATCACTACCGGCGGAGTGAAAGTGTCGTAGTAGCCCATCCCAATCATCGAAACGAAGACTTCGTTGAGGTCGGCAATCTCCTTCAGCGCGCCGAGGACTCGCTCTTCAGCGATCGGCTCCTCCAATTTGATTACGTCCCTTATCGAACTCGGGATCGTTTCTTCGACCAGTTCCGCAAGGCTCGACGCCCCGACCACATCCAGCATTCTCGTGATGTCGCTCTCGGACGGACCGACATGGCGATCGGGATAGCTGGTGTGTTTAGTCACGTCTCCTACCATTTTCTTTCGTTCCCATGAGTAGCTTCTCGCCACTTGTGATCGCGGCCGTCCTCATTCTCGATTCCTCATCTGCGAGAACCTAGGTGTTGTGAGCCCAGAATCCCGATAGTCCGTATCCCAAGTTTCGAAAGCATACCCTCGGAAAGGAACTGACGACTTGCGCAGAATCTGGTCAAGGTTCTATATTCGAATCACGACAGTCACCAACCTGTCGTACCCAACCCCAATACCCGGATCGTGGCCGATGGCCCGATTCGGAAGTTCTTCCGCAAGGAAGAAATTCAGGGCTCCGGTTCCCCCCTTACCGGAGCCCTGGCCTTTTCTCAGGCAGTATTGAAGGGACTAGATGAGAAGCGAAGGCAACAGAATGCTTCACCCACTCAGACGTTGAAGCGGAACAGGATCACGTCTCCATCTTGCACAACGTAGTCCTTCCCCTCAGACCTCAGTCTCCCTGCGGTTCGGAGAGCAGCCTCCGAACCGGCGGCCAAGAGGTCGGTGATGGTATAGACCTCTGCCCGAATGAAGCCGCGCTCGAAATCGGTGTGGATCTCTGCGGCCGCTTGGGGCGCACGAGTTCCGGCTCGGATAGTCCACGCCCGAATCTCCTTGGGTCCCGCCGTGAAAAACGTCTCCAATCCCAAGAGTCGGTAGGCCTCTCGGGCCAGCTGGGCTAGACCCGGTTCTGCGAGACCCATTGCCTCAAGAAAACTCGACCGGTCCTCCTCTGGCAACTCACCGATCTGGGCTTCAGCCTCAGCGCAGATCACCACCAGCCCTGCCCCCTGCTCACCGGCGATAGACCTGACCTTCTCTACATGATCATTTCCGTGGAGAGACTCCTCGTCGACATTGCAGACATATAAGACAGGCTTCCCGGATATCAGCTGTACATCGGCGAGGGAAGCTTTCTGTTCCTCGCTCCAACGCTCGAGACGTGCAGGTCGTCCCTCGGAAAGAACTTGAACAAGACGCTCGGTCACCTCCAGGTCGAATGACGCCGATTTGTCTCCGGTCCTCACCGCCCTCTGCAAACGATCCAGGCGCCTTTCGGCGACCGCTAAATCGGCGAGCACCAATTCGAAATCGACGGTCTCAATGTCCCGTACCGGGTCTACGGACCCTTCGACATGAGTGACATCGCCTTCGAAACATCGGACAAGGTGAAGCACCGCATCGACCGAACGGATGTGCCCCAGAAACTGATTCCCCAGCCCTTCCCCTTCCGAAGCCCCTCGGACAAGCCCGGCGATATCGACAACCTCGACCACCGCTGGAACAATCTTCTGCGTCTCGATCTTCGAGTTGATCTGGGCGAGACGCGGATCAGGCACCTCTACAACACCGACGTTTGGTTCGATGGTCGCGAAGGGATAGTTGGCGGCCTCTGCCCCGGCCGAGGTGAGCGCGTTAAAGAGCGTGCTCTTTCCGACGTTCGGTAATCCGACGATTCCCGCCTGCAAAGACATGACTACTCGACTCCATTCAAGGACGAAACCGAAACGGTAACCGACTCAGAAGACACCAAGATCCGGTAGCGTCCTGCCATGCAGATTTCAGTAATCGGCGCTGGAACATGGGGCACAGCAATAGCTTCCCTGGCCGCCATATCGCATCCAACGCGACTCTGGGTTCGCCGACCCGACCTAGCGGAACAGATTCGGACTTCGAGGCGTAACCAGGATTATCTCCCCGAACTGGAACTCTCCCCCAAGATCTTGGTCACCGACGACATGGAGGAAGCGTTGAAAGGGTGCGACCTGGTTCTGGTTGCGGTCCCTTCGCACGGATTCCGGAAGGTCTTTTCGGTTGTCTCCAAGCACCTCTCAACCTCTGTCCCTGTGACCAGTCTCACCAAAGGGATCGAAGTAGAAACCTGTTCGAGGATGACAGAGATCATCGCCGAACTCCAGCCAGGACGCGATCCGAGGCTCACTGGTGTACTCACCGGACCGAATCTTGCACACGAGATTCTCAAAGGAGAACCGACTGCCGCCGTAGCCGCGTTCTCCGACCCGGATGTGGCCCGGACAGTCCAAGACGCTCTTATGGGCCCGGCATTCCGTATCTATACCAACGGCGACGTGGTGGGATGCGAGTTAGCTGGATGTATCAAGAACGTTTTGGCAATCGCTATTGGAATGGCCCGAGGACTCGGTTTCGGATCAAACACCATGGCAACGCTCATCACTCGTGCCCTCGCTGAGGAGACCCGCTTAGGGGTTTCTCTCGGGGGGAGGCCGGAGACTTTCGCCGGATTAGCTGGAATGGGTGATTTGATCGCCACCTGCCAATCATCCAAATCGCGAAACAGCCGTGTCGGTTTCGCTCTGGCATCCGGAAAATCTCTCTCCGAGATTCTGGAAGCCACCAATACCGTTGCCGAGGGGGTGAACTCGGTCAGGCCGATCCTGGAACTGTCGAAGAGGATGGGGGCAGAAATGCCGATCGCCGAACAGGTCGGCTTAGCCATTGAACAAGGCGTTCAACCCACCCGCATTCTCCAGTCGCTCATGTCCCGAGGGCCCAAACCAGAATGATCTCCTATCCAAGATATCCGCCCCGGATCCCATTACCTCGCCATAACCTCTCTCCGACATGAGTGCCCCCGTTACCGTTGCCGTCGAAGACGACCGATCCGCATTCGGCCGAACTGACTGGTCGCTTTTTCTCGCCTTAAGCCTGGTTTGGGGCGCTTCTTTTCTTTTCATCAAGATCGGTTTGGAGGCTTTCCATCCGGGAGTCGTCACTTGGGTACGCGTATCGCTCGGGGCAATCGCCCTGAGACTTCTCCCTCGAAATCGACTACAACTTCGCGGGGAAGACCGTCGCTCGGTCCTGTGGCTCTCGATCATCTGGGTAGCTGTTCCCTTCACACTGTTCCCTCTCGCCGAAGAACATGTGAGTTCGGCAGTTGCCGGGATGCTCAATGGGGCGACACCGATTTTCACCGGTTTGATCGCCGGTTTGTTCTTCAACCGCCGACCTCGAGGACCTCAGCTTCTGGGGATCGGAATTGGATTTGTTGGGGTCTCGCTTGTGAGTCTCGGGGCTTCTTCCGAAAGTCCGAGCGCCCTGCTCGGAGTGATGATGGGGTTGGGAGCAGCGTTTTTCTACGGGATCGCAACCAACATGGCTGGGCCTCTCCAAAGAAAGTACGGCTCTGTCCCTGTGATGCGACAGATGCTGGAGTGGGGAGCCCTAATGACGACTCCCTTCGGACTGTGGGGGCTTCGGGATTCCTCCTTCAGTTGGGAAGCAACGGGCGCGGTCACGGTCCTCGGGATTTTCGGAACAGGTTACGCGTTCGCTCTGATGGCGACTCTGGTCGGTCGGGTCGGCGGTCCGCGAGCCTCGTTCCTCACCTACGTGACAACCGTGGTCTCGATGGCACTGGGCGCGATCATCCTCGACGAGCCGATCCAACAGCTGGCCATAATCGGTGTTGCCTTGGTGATACTGGGCGCCTTCCTCGCCTCTAGGCGAGAACACTGAACGATCCCCGGGCGATACATTCTCTGAGACCAACAAAGGCTTATTCGTCAAGGCCTCACGAATAGACCTTCTTCACCGTCGCCCCATCGACTTCTCGTGACACCTCAAACCTGACCGGCATCTGAGCCGCGAGGTCGCTCACATGAGTGATTATTCCCACGGTCTTCCCGGAAGCGACTTCGGCGATCACCGAACTCACAGTATCCAATGTCTCCGAATCGAGGCTCCCGAATCCTTCATCGAGGATTATCGATTCGAGGCGTGCAGCATCGGTCGCAGCCATCTCAGTGATGTGATCCGCCAAAGACAGAGCCAAAGCCAAAGAGACCAAGAACGTCTCCCCACCGGAAAGGCTCTTCGCCGGACGGCGCTCGTCAGCGGCGTAGTGGTCGACCACTTCAAACTCCAGCCTCTCCGAAACAGCGAGAGAGTATTGCCCGCTCCCCAGCTCTCCGAGTCGACGGTTGGCTCCTTCCGCCAACACCCTCAGAGCTTCGTCAAGGAGCCACCGTTCAAAATTGCTCGCACGGAGGTGAACGGCAAGAACCGAGGCAACCGAGACTTGGTTTTCGAGCTGACTCCGTTCCAAAGCGAGCTTCCCAGCCAGTTCTAGCTTGGAGTCGAGTTCCTTGACCTGAAGGGACGCTACGGAGAGAGCCTCAACCAGAGCGTCTCGGGGATTCCCTGACACGACGATCCCCGCCGCCCGACATCTCGACAAGACGGTCTGTTCGAGGTCGTTTCGGGCATTGACCAGCCCGGCCATCCTCTCTTTTGCCTTGGAAACATCAGCCTCTAGCTCCGGCAACCTGTCTGATGCCCATGTTGTGAGCGTCGACCAGGCCTCTCTTGTGTCTTCTTCGTCAAGATACGGAGGGTTGAGGACGGCAACAGTATCTCGAGCTTCCTGCAGCTTCCTCCTCGCCGAGCGCTCCTCCTCTGCCAGAGAGGGTTGCTGCTCAAGTGCGGCCAGTTGGGAGCGAGCCTTTTCGATGTCCTTTTCTGCGACCGAGAGGGAAGCTTCAATCTCCTGTACCTCTCCGAGAGAAGCTACCAACTCCTCAAGAATCGGCGCGTTTTCGAGTTCTTTCTCAAGCGATCCAACCTGATCCGATACTTCCTCTAGTCGGGCCCGGAGCCCGACGACGTTCTCTTCGGCCCTGCGTGACTCCGCGTCGACTAGCCGCAGAGATCTCTCTCCGTCGTGGTCAGGGGCTGTCGCGGCCTCCGGGATCGACACAACGGTTTGCCCGCAGACTGGGCAAGGCTCCCCCGCGACTAGCGACGTTCGCAGCTGAAGCGCCAAATCGTGTTCGTGCGCTTTCTCAGCCTCTCGGCGTCTAGCACCCGCTTTTGTGGCTTCTTCCTGGGCAGATTCGAGTTCTTGGCGAGTTTTGTCGCGACGTTCGACTCTTGCTCGCAACGCTTCTCTCCATTCGATGAGGTGGACCACCCCCTCGGAGTTCCTACCCGCCAAACGCTCCCGCAACCCTTTGACCTCGGATTCCCTTCGAGAAAGCACCTCTTCTAGTTCGGCACGAATCCTCTTGGCCTCTGCAAGCTTCTCCGCTAACTCCGCAAAACCGTCGGGAGGTTGAATAGCCTTCAATACCACCTGTCTTCTCTCGACTTCCTTGATGGTGGTTTCGACCTCGGCAATCTCGTTCCCTAGACGCTCCAGCCCCACTTGGGCTTCTTCGATCTCGGTCCGAATCGAAGTCAGTTCTTCAAGCTTCAACGAGGCTTCTTCTCTTGTTGACTCGTCAATGTCGGTGAGCCCCGCCAGAGCCCGGTCGATCTCGATGAGTCGACCTTCGGCCAACCTCTGACGTTCAGTCGCCTTCGAAGCTACTTTCTCGTAAATCCCAAGATCGAGCAATGCAATCAAGAGGTCTTGCCGATCGGATGGTTTGGCATGTAGGAAACGTTCAAATTTGTTTTGGGGCAACACCACGCAGGTCGTGAACTGCTCGAAATCAAGACCCATCAGCTGAACAACCGCCTCGTCGACCTCGCGTGCGGAAGAAGCCAGGACCCGGTCTCCCGACTGAAGCCTGGCCTCAGACGTGGTGGCTCCAACCTTCCCCCTATTGACAACCCGGACAGCGCTGTATTCCCGCCCGTCCACCGTGAAATCGAATCTCACCTTGGCGGTGCTTTTTCCTTGAGTTATGACGGGTGCAACCTGGTTTCTTCCATGTCGGGGTACTGCTCCGTATAAGGCGAAGACCATCGCGTCGACCAACGACGATTTCCCAGCTCCCGTCGGCCCTGTCAACGCGAACAGCTCAGTGTCGGAGAAGTCGACCACGGTGGGTTTCCTGAAAATCATGAACCCTTCCACTTCGAGTCGCTCAGGCCTCATGGACTTCCTCCAACAACTCGTTGAACAACTCGATCAGGCCGGGGACTTCAATCTGTTTCTGGTCCAGGTACTCGGAGAAAAGCTCGTGAGGTTGGCGCCCGATTCTGGCTGGCGTCGGCTCGCCTCCCTGGCCGTCACTCCCCGACCGCACCCTGACCTCGACCGTCCCCGGAATCAGCTTCATCACCTCTTCCGCCAAGCCCGATCGAGGGGAATCATCGATTTCGATCCTGAAATATGCGTCCTCAAAGGATTTGGATTCCGCAACGACTTCTTCGATCGTCCCCGCCAATCGGATCAGTCGCCGTCCGCTAACGAGAGGAACACTCCTCACTTCGGCACGGCCGCCCGGTTCTGCGTCAACAATCAACACACCTTTTCTCTCACCGGATTCACCGAAGTCGAGTTGGATGGGCGAACCCGAATACCACACGGGGATTTCGGCGGCCAGCTTCTGCTGTCGGTGGAAATGGCCTAGGGCCACATAGTTGAAGGAATGTGGAAAATCTCCCGCGCCTACCGCATATCCAAAAATGTGGGCTTGACGCTCAGACCCGGCTGGCGTGGCCCCATGAACGGTGGCGTGAGCTACCAGGATGTTCACGGTGTCTGGAGTCATGTCGGTTGTGAGTGAACTCACCACATTCCGGAAACGATCCGCGTAAGCGGAGCCATGGTCGCCTGAACTCCCCGACATCAGCTCTTCCGCCTTGACGATGGAACGCCGACTCAGAAAAGGGAGCGTTGCGACCTTCGTTCCTTCGATTGGTTCTAGGGCATTCTCTTCAATCGAATCGACCGAAGCGCCCACAAACACTCTGCCCAAACGGAGAAG
>CAYTVW010000011.1:0-16313 GCA_964441865.1 uncultured Acidimicrobiaceae bacterium | reverse complement strand
GGCTCCGATCGCAAACCCGGTCCAGAATCCCGGAGCTTCCATTGCTTCGAGTTCCTGCATATCGAGTTCTAGCATCGCTTTCCTCCTTCCTTTCTAGAGACGCAATCCGGCCCTACGGCTGGAGAGCATCAGGTCACGATTGCTGCGCTTAGCACCCAACCGCCGTACGCGAGACTGGCGGTGACGACCACACCGGCGGAAATGCCGAGGGCCGTGAGCCAGCCCGGTGCTTCCATAGCTTCGAGCTCTTGCATATCGAGCTCCAAAGGAGCAGCCAGTTTCAATGCCTCCATACTCACACCTCCTTTCTGCATTCTGATTCCCGACTCATACCCTTCTTGGGAGCGAGTCGGAGCTCATGAGACCGCCACACAATTCGGATACCGGACGCGTGACTTCCTCGATGAGTCCTGTCAATTCTCTCGGATCGATCACTCCCATCATGGGAAGACCGCCGCCCCAAGCTCTAACGACCTGATCCACCACTTTGGCGTCGCCCTCCAACGACAACCGAACCTCGTAGGCCAAATCGAAATCCTTGATCAGCTGCGCAATCCCCCTCGCTGGATCCGGAGTCAACAAACCCTGGTAGCCGTCGCTGATTACCGACCAGATCCTTCTGAGTCGAACGGCCTCTCCCCTCCGATTATCGCCTTGGAGGATCCGCCGCCAGATACAAGGCCATACAACCAAGGTTGCCACCATTTTTCTTACGCCAGCGACAGAAGACAGCTCGTTCGCAACAAACCACAGCTTTGACTCCCAAGGCCCGTGAGGACGAACCAGAGAGTCGCTATGAGCGAAACTCCCGATTAGAGCAATCTCTCCTCGGATTTCCGGCGAAGGGCGCGACTCCTCAAGCAAGGCTCCCGATAGTCTCATTAGTCGATGGACCGCTGTCTCTACGAGTTCGTCCGCTAGCCCTCCCTTCTCAGTATGCTCGCTCACATAGGGTGCCACCAGACGAGAGAGAATCTCGAACACTCCTTCTCTCGCTAGCCGAACCGGGAGCCCACCGGTAGACACTGGGTCAATAACCGCTGCCTCTGGTTTAAGAGAATGACCCATAACAAGACGTCGGCGTTCTCCCTCGGTAAGCACGGCTACCGAACTGACTTCAGACCCGGTCCCAAGGGTCGTCGGGATGGCTATGAGAGCACGAGAGCGACGGACTTCGGCAGGGATCATCACCATCCCGCTTCGCTGGCGAATCTCCAGATGATGAAGAGTCTTCTCACTCTCATAACTCAACGTCGCAAGCTTCACTCGGTCCAAGAGAGCGCCCCCTCCAATGGCCACAACCAAATCGTTGGGTTCAAACATCTGGCCAATCTCTTTCAAGTCCGAGATCCCAGATCCCTTGTCGATCGGGACCACTGAACCCTGACACCGATGCTCCTTCAACCATCTGAGCGCCTTTGAGACAATCTCGTGACCTACTAGCTCCGAATCCACCCCTATCGCCGCCTGCGGAGTCCTGTTGAGGTTCCCCTCAACGGAGAGAAGCACATACTCCCCTTCAGACCACCCCATTCTCATTTTGACCTCGAAAACGAGTCACAGAACGACCGAATACCCGTTTCAAGGATTGTCACCAAATCGGTCGCATTCGTCTCGCTGTAGATCAAAGCCGGGACCAGTTGCGCGCCATTAAGCCCCGGATGGACTACAGCACCAGCTTCGCGAACTGATTCCACCAATGCGGCAACATTCGACTGAGGCAATGGTTCTCCGGAGTCAAGAACCAAAGAAAGAGTGCGGAACAACCCTTTTCCAACAGTCCTTGCCTCAATTGGCAGTCGGTGCTCCAATGAATCGAGTTCTCGATCCAAGTAGTCGGAGATCCGACGTCCTCTTTCTACCGCATCCAATCTGTCGAACTCGCCCAGGGTCGCACAAATCGCCGCGCACGTCGGTGGTGTCCCCGCCTGAGTCTCTCCGTGAGCAAGAACCGCTTCGGAATTTGCCATCATCTCGGAAACATCCCGGCTCACTACCAAGGCCGCGGCACCACAGGTCCCGTTGGTCAAAGCCTTCGAAAGCACCAGGCCATCCGGTTTCGCCGGCCAGTTGCATGAAGCGAACATACTCCCAGTTCTCCCAAAGCCAGTCGCCACTTCGTCTGCGACGACCAGAAACCCATGTTCAGAGCGATGCCGAAAAAGCTCTCTCAGAAAAGGCTCTTCGAGTTCAACAGTTCCGGTGCCCAACACCGGCTCAACAACGAAAGCGGCAATGCTTCGTCCTTCGCGTTCAACGAGGGCGTTTAGCTCCTCAACGGAATTGGGGGAAACATGACGGACAAACCTCTGGTCAACTGAGTAGATCTGCTGGCCAAGTGGCTCGCCTGTCAACCCGAAGCTTCCGTAGGTGAGACCGTGGAAGGAATTCCTAAGGCTAACGACAAGTCTCCGTCCGCCTTCTCCTCGTACCAGTTGATAGAGCCGGACCAGCTTGATTACTAGATCGATGGCTGCCCCGCCTGAAGTCGAGAATATGACACGTCCATAATGGTCGGCACCAGCCAACGCTACTAACGCTTCCGCGGCACGTCTCGCATAATCATTCTCGTACCTGAACACACTCAAGTAAGAGGCTTCTCTCAGAGCGTCCGCGCAGGCCTCAGCAATTGCTTCGTTCCCGTAACCCAGACTGCAATTCCAGAGCCCGCTTGTCGCGCACAGGAGATCTCGACCATCGGCGAATCGGATAGTCACGCCTTTCGCTGAGACCGCGCAAATGGAATCATCCCCGTACCGAGCGGAGGGGAGCAGAGCTGGCCATAAGGCTCCGACACCGTTCAAGGCGTAACCCCCCTCAATATCAGCATTACCTCTTCCATCCAGTCACTCACCTTCGGAAGAGGGACTGTGCTCTTCACCGCAAAACCCGCCTCTTCGACTTCTCGAATAAACGCGTCAAACGCGAAAACTCGTGGTCGCGACGTACCTACGACCACGATTCCACCATCGCTATCCACCGGAACCACCGTCGTCTGACGATACTCATTGCCCGGAACGTAGTGCTCAAAAACTTCAAGCTCACGACCCGACTTACAGAGCACACGATGGCTTTGGTCTATCAGTTTGTCTGACAACTCGAACAGCGGCGCCGTCAGGACAAAGACACCCTCACAATCGAGATGAGCTTCTACTTGCCTGAGCATTCTCTTCCGCCCTTCGTCGTCCAGCAGGGTCACCGACGTTGACCCGAGGACGACGCCGTCGAACCTCTCGTCGAGCTGAAAGTTCGCCATATCGGCTTCGACCACCCGGCACCGCTCCTGAATCGTCCGCGGGGCTTTCTCCAACTTGCTTTTCAAGATTCCCAGCATGTGTGCCGACAGATCCAATGCCGTAACAGTGAAACCAGCGGCAACTAGGGGCATTGTCAACCGACCCGAACCAGCACCTAGTTCCAGATATCGCTCCCCGCTGTAACCCCTAAACAAGGTCAAGAGTTCTCGAATCTCAGATGAGTCAGCGGCCGAGATCTCCTCGTAAAGAATGGACCCTTCGGGTCCGTAAAGGTCACAAACAAGCGCTCGTTCACCCAACTCCCGAACATGTTCGCCGCCTTTTCCGGGAATAGTGAGAGTCAACGAATTCGAGTTCACTCCTCCCCTCCCGTTACGTCAACGGGGCTGATTCCAAAACCCGCGAGCTGCAATTCGGCCTGCCGGAGAGCCTCCAGGGGAGCTGATTCTGATGCCCTCTCGGGACTTCCAAAACGAAGAAGCAACTCCACCAAAGCAGCAGCTTCGGTTCCCATGCCGAACGCTCTATTGCTCCTTGGGTCGAAGAGGAGAGCTTTGTCTTCGTTCCAGCTCACAACTGGAATTACGTTGGCCGGATCGGTCAGGTCACCCTCTCCAGGAGCCAGATACCCTCCGAACCCAGACACTCTCAGCCCTGCCATCCCTCTCGCCAGCCCTTGCCGAATCGTGTTCAGAGCAGCAAGATACCTCCCCAGCCAAGGTCGATCTCTCACTCCCTCGGATCTCACGCCCTCACCCACGGCTTCACCGAGAGCTACTGCACAAGGAGCCTGCGAAACGCCATTCTCGTGTTCCCATCTGGCTTTCAGAGTCGAAAGAGGAGTGTCGGTAGTACCGAGACACTTCCCGAAAGCCGAAACCGACACTTCTCCGTTTCCCCGAACATGAATTCTCTGGTCCGGGCCCGAAGCCTTCCACGGTTCCCCAAGAGCCGGTATATCGGCGAGAAAGACCAGAGGATTAGCTAGGTATATCGGGAAGGCACCACTCTCCCGAGCAATGTCGGCGTCCCGGAGAAAAATGGCAAAATCCTCCTCGTCCTTGACCCGTATGACGGTGGGTCCCACTACCGACATGTACTCGCATATCGCGTACTTCTGGGCCTGCAGGTAGAAGGATCCCCCCAAATTCAATTCGTCCCCTTCGTTCCAAACGGAGCCTCGATAAGTGACTACGCCGGGGATACCCGGAGGATCGTCTTGTGGAGCGAACACCAACGAGTCCTCTCCGACCACACCGTTTCGAGCCAGTTCTGTTGCATGCACCCCGACTTCCACTGTCACCACAGCCGGGTGAGAACGGGGCCCTTCCATCACCGCCCGGTAGTCAGTTCCTACAGCTGCCAGCATCAAGCGACGCTTCATTTCGCTCACAGATTCCCTCCTATTCCTACCTAAGTCGCTGGCCCACAGACCCGATCGACGATTGTCTTCGCGTCCTCAAGAGCTACTTGGGACCCGGAAATGTTGTATGTGCCAGTGAGATTCAGAACCACTTCGTCTACTCCGGCAGCCTTGTAGTCAGAGAGACCAGTCTGGATTTCGTCAAGATCTCCGACCAAAAATGCCCCGACCCGGATTGCTTGCTCAGCGTTATCGACCAGTCGTCCTTCTTTCACATCCGCGCCAGCTCTTCGCAACATGTCCAGATAGTGAGACCCCTGAAGGTGCGGGGCGCTCCCCGCGAGAACATACTCAACAGGCTTTCTTTGTCCTGTCACCAAAGCAACGGGGACAATAACCACGAGTTTTGGGATCGAACGCCCAGTCTTCTTGGCACCGTCGCTCATTGCCGGAACGATCACTTCGGAGAGATAAGACGCCGGAGCGAGCCAAGTAATCGCGGCGTCGGCGTCTTCACCTGCAAGTCCCGCCATTCCAGGTCGAAGAACACCCAGGCCCACGGTAACCGGGAGCGTTTGCATAGCAGGCAACGCCGCATCACACATGAAGTACTTCCCTTTAGCGGTTACATGTCTTCCTGACAGGAGTCCTTTCACCACCGCCAGGTATTCCCGCGTAGCTCGCAGTGGACTCTCGTAAGGAGCCCCACGAATCGAGGCCTGCAATTCCGGTGAACCTGGGCCGATCCCAGCCAAAACCGAATTTCCAACCGCAGCAGCAATCGACCGAGCTTCGAGAGCGAGATAGTACGGATGTCGAAAGGGCATGAGTGACACGCCAATACCTACTGGTGTGCTCAACCCAACTCCCGCTAAACCCGAAAAGGTTTCCCCTGCGTCGATCTTCAAGGACTGCCCCTGCCAAAGTGCCTTTGCCCCCGAGAATTTCACTAACGCCGCGAACGCGGTCACCTTTTCCACTCTGTCCGGAACCATGGGTATCAGTACTGATACGTCCACAGGTCTCCCTCCCTCTTCGCCCGATCCCGTCTGGAAAACCCGGAAACCGGATAGACACTACCGCTTCCAGACTTGGAAAGGACCATACCCAGCCATGTCTACGAGCGCCAGCAAAACACAAGGACTGTCTTCGCGTTCTCGAGAATTCCCCTGCAAAGCTCCTGAATTACCGATGCTCAAGATCCACCCCCGCTCTAGGGCATTCCCCCGCGGAAGACCACTACTTCGTGAACGCACCCAAAGACACCCATCCTCCACGTCTCCAAGACCTCAGAAGCGTCGCCAACAAAGATCTCCTCCGGTGCCCCGAGCTTGTCGAGTGACCGATGCAAATACCAATACTCCCTGAGCGATCCGGCCAACAGACCCGCCAACGGGACAACCACAGCAGTCCCCATCCGGTGAACAGCAGCCAAGAAACGGTTCCGGGGACGACCCAAATCCAAGATCACCGCTCGGCCGTCCGGCCGAAACACCCTGCAGATCTCAGAAAGCGTCTCCGGCACCGATTCGAGATTCCGGAACACAAGAGCGGAGAACACCCCATCAATAATCTTGTCAAAAAGACGGGAGGGCCTCTCCCACAGCCGCCACCTTCGCCACATTGGGAGCCAAATCCAACATTTCGAACACCGGATCAACCAGAACGACTTGGCGGTCCCCCAAGGCGAGAACTTCAGCACCCGTCCCCCCACCCAAATCAAGGACCCGCCCCTCAGGCAAATACTCCGCAGCCTTCCGTCGCCAAGCAGAATCGCGCCCCAAAGACAGCAGCGTGTTCATGCGGTCGGATCGTCGACCGATTCGAGGAGAAACCGGATCTGACCCGCGGCTCGTCACCGGCCAGATGGTTCGATGACGTCGAATCCGGTGTACGGACGGAGAGCCTTCGGAATTACCACCGAACCGTCAGCCTGTTGGTGGTTCTCCAACACTGTAAGAATTGTCCGGCCGACAGCCACCGCCGTCCCGTTGAGAGTGTGAATGATTTCGGTCCCCTTCTCGCCGCGGGTGCGGATCCCCAACCTTCGAGCCTGATACTCGGTGGTGTTAGAACAAGAAGTCACCTCTCGATAAGCCTCCTGGCCCGGAAACCACGCCTCGATGTCATACTTCTTAGCGGCGGACGCTCCCAGGTCACCGGCCGCCACGTTCACGACCCTGTAGGGAACCTCGAGCGCAGACACCAACTCCTCCTCCAACCCCAGAATCCGTTCGTGTTCGTTGGCCGAGTCCTCCGGAAGACAGAACACAAACATCTCGACCTTGTCGAACTGGTGAACCCGGAAAATCCCGGCGGTGTCCTTCCCGTAAGTCCCTGCCTCCCGGCGGAAGCAAGTGGAGAACCCGACGTAACGGAGAGGCAACGCTTCCCTTTCGAGAATCTCCCCCTGGTGATATGCGGCAAGCGGGACCTCTGAGGTACCCACCAAGAACAGCTCATCTTCCGGGATCGAATAGACCTGATCTCGTTCAGCCGGGAAAAACCCGGTCCCAACCAGAGCGTCCTCTCTCACCAACACCGGCGGAGCCATCGGAGTGAACCCCGCGCCCCCCAGCTTGTCCAAGGCGAATCGAACCAGGCCCAACTCCAGGAGCACACCCTTCCCCTTCAGGTATCCAAAACGGCTCCCCGAAACCTTTGCCCCCCGTTCGGTATCGACGATATCCAGCGAGGCACCCAGCTCACCGTAATCCATGTGTGGAAACCCAAACACGGGAGGCTCACCAACACGACGGAGCTCAACGTTGTCGGCGTCGGTCTCACCGTCAGCAGCCGTCGGGTCAATTAGATTGGGGACGTCGATCCACAGTTCATCAAACTCCCTCTGCAGGTCCGCGGCCTCAGAGTCGAGAGCCTTGTACCTCTCGGCCAACTCCGAAACCTCGTCAATCCGAGCTTGTTTGTCGGCTCCCGAAAGATTCGCAATCTCGCGACCAGCAGCCTTCTGAGCGGCTCGGACTTTCTCTGCCTCGGACTTGACACGCCGAACCTTCGCCTCCAGATCAGCAAGCGAACCAACGTCAATCGCCGAGCCTCTACGCCGGAGAGACTCTCTCAACCTGTCGGGATCTTCGCGAAGAATATTGATATCGATCATGCCGGGCCTTGATGCTACAACCTGAAAGAGACTCCAGCTCAACCGTTTCCGAAGTCCTAAGACGCTTCGGTGGTAGACGCGGCGGCGTTCACTGAGAACTTCACCTCTTTGGTGTTGTCGTCTACTGTCGTTTCTCCCACTTGAGGAGTCACTTCAGCGACAAGCTGATAGGAGAAACCGGGTTTCACGGGGATCCCCTCAAAAACGATCGTTCTCTGCTCTTGGGCGGGAAGCATCGGGACCTGAACGGTCCGGTCGTAGACGCTGGTCCCAGAACCATTCACCCGCAGACGTAAGTCGCCCCCCAAGCTGTCGGTGTTTCCATCATTGGTCACCACCACCTTCACAACAATCTCATTTGCAGCGGGAACGAACGGGTTTTCATCAATATCCAAGGCCCACTCGGGGTCAGTTGAAATACGGGAAATCATCGTGTTCACTCGAATCCGAAGGAGACTCTCTTCCTGTCTGGCGGCATTCACAATCAAGCTGGCCAGAAGGCTCGGGTCAAACGAGACGGGAACGAAATTCACTTCCGGGAAATCTCCGACCGGCCGCGGAATGTCCGCCTGGCCGACAGCGATCACGAATTCCTTGTAGATGATGTCGCCGGCCGCCAACACCACCAGAGAACGCGTCAACTCCAAGCCGGAGACCGCGTCAGTCGGGTTGTCAGCAACCCTGAGGACCCCAGATCGAAAAGCGGCCACTCCTACCTGCCATTGGTTGAGAGCCTCGTAGAACAGCGTCATTGAGGGTGCATACTCAAGCTTGTTGGGGACGCGATCTGCCATCGATCTCGCCACCGCGATCGCTTCCTCAATGTCAGCAGTGAGGCGTTCGAGAACCACTCGATCCGTCTTGGGCATGTCGAAAATCATCTCTTGGAAAGAGTTCGCTTTCCGTTCCAGTCCCAAAGCCTCAGTCCTGATCAATTCGGAGTACAGGCCTTCTGATGAATCCGGTGTGGCAACCGCTCCAAACGCGACGATTCCGACCACGGCAACCGCAATTGCCGCGGGGAAGAATCGCCTACGTCGACGAGGCGAACGGAACAGGTCGTGAACCAAGTGGGCGAGGGGGGACTTGAACCCCCACGAGATTGCTCCCACAGGAACCTGAATCCTGCGCGTCTGCCAATTCCGCCACTCGCCCGTGGCAGGTCGCGATGGTAGCCCTTTCAAGAATATCCAACAACGCGCGGAGGGAGAATGGCACCCGCAAATGAAAAATCCCTCTACCGTTTTGATTCATGAATTTCCTCCGCCAATTCGAACAGAGCATGGAGAACGTTCTGGTCGGGGTCACGGCCCGCGTCTTCCGAGGCGCTCTTCACCCGACCGAGCTGGCGACGCGCCTCGTCCGTGAAATAGACCTGAACCTCCGATCCTCTGACATTGGTCCAGTTGCGGCTAATGCTGTCTCCATAAGAATCTCAGCTTTCGACATGGGAGAGACGACACCCCCGTCCGAGTTGGAGGAGGAGCTCAACACACTTTTGGAGGCGGCATCCCTGGAACGTGGTTGGCGTCTCGAAGGCCCTGCTGATGTCGCTGTTCTGATAGACCGCCGCCTCGGTCCAGGAGTAGTGGCCTACGAGCTTCACGAGCGTCCCGGAGTCCGAACCTCGTGGGGGAGGCTCCGGTCGAGTTCTGGAAACCACGAGATCCGGGTGAATCGAGCGGTAGTCGGACGCGGGTCAAATTGTGACATTGTGATAGACGACTCCACGGTAAGTCGCCGCCACGCCCTCATCTGGCATGAAGCCGACCGGATCCACCTCCAAGACCTGGGATCAGCCAATGGGACTACTGTCGACGGAACCGTCATCAGCTCAACAACATTGGAGAACGGGTCAATGGTTCAGTTCGGAGCAGTTCGATTCCGTCTAGAGGTGATTGTCGATGCCTAACCTGATCCTCACCCTCCTCCGGCTGATCTTCCTCACCCTCGTCTATTTGTTTGTTTGGCAGGTAGCTCGATCAATAGCTGGCCACCTAGGCCTGAGAAAGGCGAGAGGCACTCGGAAAGCCGGATCCCGGATCGTGGTGGTGAGATCAGAAAGCCAGTCGGGTCTGACCTTCTCGGTCTCCGACGTCACCGTCGTCGGACGCAGCTCGGAAGCCGACGTACTCCTTGAAGACCCCTACGCTTCGGAATTCCATTTCCGGCTCGCCTCGAAAGACCAGCGCCTCGTATTGACTGATCTTGGAAGCACCAACGGTACATATGTGAACGGGCGTCGGATAACCTCTCCAATTGACTTGAGCCGAGGAGACACTGTTCAGGTCGGCAAGACGGTGATGGAGGTCCGATGAAATACCTGTGGGCGGTAGCAACCCATCGAGGAAGAGTCCGCTCGAACAACCAGGATTCTGTCTATCCCTCTTCGTCGGGGCGCGGAGAGGCACCGCTGTTGATGGTGGTTGCCGACGGGATGGGAGGACATGTGGCCGGAGAGGTCGCTTCGTCGATTGCGGTGGATGCCGCCGCCGACACCGACGGGACCGCGGCGGACAAGGTTCGAGCCGCCAATCACGGGATCCTAGACCGAGTTGCCTCCGAACCCGCCCTCCGAGGAATGGGAACAACGATGACGCTTGTCGAACTCGGTGAGAACGGGATAGCAGAGTTCGCCCACGTTGGAGACAGCCGCGCTTACCTATACCGTGACGGAGAAATCCAGCAACTCACCACCGATCACACTCTGATGGCCGAATACCTTCGGACCGGGAAGATCAAGCCCGAAGATGTTGCCAGCCACCCGCAGCGAAGCATGTTGACAAGGGCACTTGGTCTCACCAGAGACCTGGAAGTCGACACCTTCCAGTTTGCCCTAGTCGAAGGCGACCGACTGCTCCTCTGCTCGGACGGAGTGAGCAGCCTCATCGACGAAGACGAGATTGCTTCCATTCTCCAGTTGGAATCCCCCGAAGAGACGGCATGGGCCATGGTGGAGGCGGCCAATCGAGCAGGTGGTCTAGACAACATCACCGCTCTGATCGTCGACGCCGAAGAAACCATCGAGCCTTCCGCGGAGCTATGAGCCGCAACGTCGAGGTCACCCTGCTTACAGGAGCCGCCCTTCTGGCCGCCTTTGGGGTAACACTCGTGAACTTCGCTTCGGGACGGGGCCCGGATGCTGCCTCGGCCACGACTCTTCTAGTCCTCGGGATCGCCTTTCTGGCCATACACTTCTCGGTCCGCCGGTTCGCACCAGATTCCACCTCTCTCCTGGTTACCCCTGTCGCCTTGCTGGTCTCCTTCGGATTCATTGAGGTGTACCGCCTCAATCCCGACGCGGGAACGCGGCAGAAGTGGTGGCTAGTTGTGGCCGCCGCAGGCGGAGTCGTTCTTCTCGCGGCTCTGAGCCGTCACGGCGTAGTCATCCTCCGGCGATTCCGAAACATAGCCCTGGTAGCTTCCCTAGTCCTGCATGCCCTCCCAATGCTCCCAGATTCTTGGCCCATCCATGGCTCTGAAGTGAACGGGTCCCGGCTGTGGGTGACAGTGGAAATGGGTTTGTTTCGCCTCAATTTCCAGCCCGGAGAGATCGCCAAACTCTTGTTCGTGGTATTCCTGGCTGCATACTTGGCTGACCGCAAGCCCGTGACTCAGGTAGACCACAAACGGATCACCCTCCCTGAGGTTCGGCTCCTCGTCCCATTAGTGGCCGTGTGGCTTGCCAGCCTTGGAATCCTCGTATTTGAACGAGACCTCGGGGCATCTCTTCTCCTCTTTTTCGTGTTCGTTACCGTCGTCTATTCGGCTACCGGGAAGGCCGGGTATCTGATCACCGGGACTGTCATGGGAGCAGCAGGAGGCGTGGCTGCTTGGGCCCTTTTCGACCATATCCAACGACGGGTCGTAGGGTGGCTCAATCCTCTATCTGACTATACGGACGCCGGGTACCAGATCTCTCAGGCCATGTTCGCAATGGCCAACGGGAGCTTGGCCGGTGCCGGACCTGGAATGGGCCACCCAAACTTGATCCCGGCAGCGGAAACCGACTTCGTTTTCGCGGCAATCGCCGAAGAATTCGGATTCGCTGGCTCCGTAGCGGTTCTCTCGTTGTATTGCCTGGTGATCGGCGTCGGCTTTGGAATCGCGCTGGGAAGTCGCGATCGGTTCCGGAAACTACTGGCAACCGGGTTGACGATATCCCTGGCAATTCAGACTCTCCTAATCCTGGGTGGCATTCTCCGTCTCTTCCCACTAACCGGGATCACGCTCCCCTTCGTCTCCTACGGTGGATCCTCACTAGTGGGAAACTTCCTCCTCGTCGCCCTCCTGTTACGAATATCTCACGAGGAGGCTGAATGAACGGTCCGATTCGACGCGTGGCAGTCGCCGTGTTTCTCGGGTTCGTTGTCTTGCTCGGGTCCGCTACATGGTTTCAGGTGATCGGAGTCAATCGCTATCGCGACGACTCAAGGAATCCTCGAACACTCCTTTCGGAGAGCGGAAAAGAACGCGGCGTGATCGTCACCCTCGACGGAACCATTCTTGCCCGTTCCACCGTCGATCCCGATTCGAGTCGCTCGTTCGTCCGACACTACCCCGAAGGCGAAGCTTTCAGTCCTGTGGTCGGGTATTTCACCGGAGCGGCCGGTTCTCAGGGCCTGGAAGCAGCATTCGCGGTCGACTTGAGATCTCGTCGAGATTTCACGATCTCCGACCTGATCGCGGCAGCGCTCGGAGAGGATCTTCGACCAAGGTCTCTTCAAGTCACCATCGACCCAGAACTCACCAGACTTGCCTACGAGCTCCTAGATGGACGGAAAGGGGCCGTGGTCGCGCTGGCGCCTTCGACTGGAGAGGTCCTCGCCTACGTGTCGTCTCCTTCTTACAACCCAACCTCTCTTGTCTCAACCGACCTCCCCGCGGCGATCGCGGAGCGGCAACGACTTCTTGACGATCCCAATCAGCCCTTGCTCGACAGGGCAGGAGGCACTTTCTACCCGCCAGGTTCGACCTTCAAGACAGTCGTCGCGGCCGCTGCCATTGACCTTGGTTTTGCCGGAATCGACACCACATTTTCCGACCCTCAGGTGTTCCCGCTCCCGGGTTCAAGCGCCGGTATCGCCAATTCCAACGGAGAAGTCTGCAACGACGGGGTCTCAGTCACCCTTGAGGACGCCTTCGTGAAGTCGTGCAACACGGTCTTCGCGTCTTTGGCCATCCAGCTGGGAGCAGAACAACTCGGGACCGTCGCCGAACGGTTCACCTTTGGGAAACAGACCGAATTCCCATGGGAGATTCCACCCGCCGTGTTCAAGACTCAGGAACTCTCACAAGACCCGGCGGCGTTAGGTCAGAGTGGGATCGGAGGACGCGACGTGCGAGCCACCCCTCTCACCATGGCAATGGTTGCAGCAGCTATAGCAAACGAGGGCAAGGTGATGGATCCGATCCTGGTCCGTCAGATATTCGACGCCGACGGTAACACCGTGAAACTTTTTGAGCCACGAGTCAGCATCCGGGCAGTCTCGCCTGCCACCGCGGCCACACTTTCCCTTCTCATGGAGCGAGTTGTGATTGAGGGGACGGGGACTCGTGCCACTGTCCCCAACATCCGGGTAGCTGGAAAAACCGGGACGGCTGAGGCCTCCAACGGATTTCCAACCGTTTGGTTCATCGGGTTTGCTCCGGTCGAGAATCCAACGATCGCTCTGGCGGTCGTTCTCGAAGACGGAGGGGGAGCAGGAGAGTCGGCTGGAGGGGGATCGGTCGCAGCACCGATAGCCGGCCGGTTAATCCACTACTGGATGAGCCGTCAATGACACCGAATCGATCCCTTACAATGCAGCAGACGTCATGAAGACTCCTGCACAACTCTCCGACCGTTACGAACTGGTCAGCCACATCGCCCGAGGCGGTATGGCCGACGTTTACGCTGGCAAAGACACCCTTCTGGGACGAAAGATCGCAGTCAAGGTCCTTCACTCCCAGTACAGCTCGGATGAAGCTTTCGTAAAAAGGTTCCGACGGGAAGCTCAGGCCGCCGCCAATCTCAACCACCCAAATATCGTTGGGATCTACGATTGGGGCCGTTTCGAGTCAACCTACTTCATCGTTATGGAGCTGGTTGAAGGGAGGTCCCTCAGAGAAGTCCTCCGATCGGAAGAGTCTCTCCTTCCCCGCCGGGCCGTAGAAATCACCGCCGAAGTCGCAGCTGCTCTCTCTGTTGCCCATCGAGGCGGACTGGTCCACAGAGACGTGAAGCCCGGAAATGTACTTTTGAGTACAGACGGAACAGTGAAAGTCACCGACTTTGGTATTGCCAGGGCTTGGGACGACTCTCTCGAACTGACCCGGACTGGCGCAGTGATGGGGACAGCGACGTACTTCTCACCAGAGCAGGCGCAAGGACAGATTGCCGACGAGCGTTCTGATGTCTATTCCCTGGGAGTGGTCCTCTACGAGATGCTGGCCGGTCGTCCACCGTTCACCGGTGACAGCCCGGTCGCGGTCGCATACCAACACGTTTCATCCGACGTCGCCCCTCCCTCACGGATCAACTCGGAAGTGACCCCTGAACTCGACGCAATCACGCTGAAAGCCATGCACAAGGATCCCGCCGGTCGCTATCAGACCGCCGAGGAATTCCGGGCCGACCTGTGGCGCTACCTCAAAGGCGAGACCCCCCTTGCCGTGGCGTCGCAAGCCCGTCCCGCTTCTGCTTCCGCTTCTGACGCTACCCCGACCACGGTGATGCCCGTCACACCCGCTCCATCGCCGACGGCTCCACCCGCAACCGTGGCCCCCGGAGAGGCCTACCGAGAACTGGAGGAGGCCCCAACATCGAATCTGGCTTTCATCGCCGGGACTTTCGGTTTGGTCGCAACCCTGCTTCTCCTCATTTTCATGCTGTTTCAGGCATTCGCTGGATCAAGCCAAGTCCAAGGGATCTTGATCCCTGATTTCGCTGGACAGGAACCGGAAGCGGCCATGCAGGCCCTTACAGATCTTGGCCTCCTGCCCGAACTTCGTGCCGAGGAGAGCGACATCATCGAACCAGGGAAAGTGGTTCGAACCAATCCGGCGTTCGGACAGTCGGTCCCCGCAGGACAAACGGTTGAGGTGTTCGTCTCTGGTGGTCTTCAGTTGGTCAAAGTCCCCCCTGTTCAGGGCCAGTCGTATCAGGCCGCCATCAACTTGATTTCGGCTTCGGGCCTTGTGACCGGAGAAACCACCACTGTCGAAGACTCCAGCGTGGCCTCGGGAACAGTGATTTCGCAGTCGCCAGCCGCGGGGACTGAAGTCTCGCCCGGGACTGCTGTCGACATGGTCGTCTCCGCCGGTCCTGGAACAGTGATTCTTGGAAACCTCGAGAACCTCACACAGACCGAAGCCCTGAACCAACTCCTCGCAAACCAACTCCTTGCCGATGTCATCCGCGAATACAACGCAACAGTCGAGAGAGGTCGGGTCGTCCGAACAGATCCGGCGCCTGGCACAGAACTCAAGCCAGGGGATACGGTGAGAGTGTGGGTCTCCGATGGAGCGCCCCCCGTTCAAGTCCCAAGCCTCTACGGGAAGACCGTTGAGGCAGCCGAGGCCATTCTGGGAGCACTCGATCTCCGAATGATGGTGATGACGGGGACAGTTCAGGTGAGTGATCCAAGCCTTGTTGGCCGGATAGTTGAACAGAACCCGGCCGCCGGGCTCGAGGTACCTCCGCAGACTGTGATTGCGGTGAATCTGGGTGTCGCAGCTCCAACCACGACTACGACGACCACCACGACTACGACGACCACGACGACCACTACGACCACTACGACGACAACGACCACGACAATCCCAGAGCCCACGACGCCATAACCAGGAGACTCTCTGCGATGGGACGACGTGAAGCCGAGAGAGGTCAATCCCTCAGGAAATTGGCTAGGAGCGCCTTCCCTTGGGTTGTCATGATCGACTCCGGGTGAAACTGAACTCCTGTAATGGGAAGATCGACGTGGCGAATACCCTGGATGACCTCGTCTTCCACACTCCAGGCGCATGGCTCCAACACTTCGGGGAGTGTCACCGAAGCGAGCGAGTGATAACGGGTCGCAACGAACGGATTCTCCAAGCCCTGGAATAGGCCCCGCCCATCGTGACGGACTGTTGAAGTCTTCCCGTGCTTGGGTTCTGGAGCGAGGTCGACGACACCTCCGAACGCAACCGTGATTGCCTGGTGTCCCAAACACACACCTAGCGTGGGCATCCGACTCCCCAAGGTCTTCACGAAATCGATTGAGAACCCTGCGTTTTCAGGCCTTCCCGGCCCAGGCGAAATCAGGAGTCGTTCCGCCCCAATCTCAACGGCGTCCGCCGGGGACAGAGCGTCGTTCCGGAATACGACCGGATCGGCCCCCAACTCTCCCAGGTACTGCACCAGGTTGAATGTGAAGCTGTCGTAGTTGTCGATTACCAGGACCTTCAAGTCTTCTCCTGTCGCTCAAACAGTTCTGACTTTGAGCTTTTTGTATGAACCGGCAGACTAGTCTCGTACATTCATCACGAGAGAAGTCATGCCAGTATCAAAGCGACGCAAGCCCAAAGCACCAACAGCAACCCGCCCGTC
>CAYTVW010000010.1:0-17310 GCA_964441865.1 uncultured Acidimicrobiaceae bacterium | reverse complement strand
CTCACCTCGAACACGTTGTCGCACATCGGCGCGTACCTCGCCATAACCGAATCACCGGTATCCCAGTATGCCCTTGGCTCTGGGTTCAGCCAATAAAGCCCCTGCACTCGATCTGAGATCGCAGCCAGGGTTCCCGGCCTCGGTTCACGATAGTTGTTACGGGCGTCGCCTGTGATGATCACGGTGGATCGAGGAGTCAGGTCTTTCCCATATCTCTCCTCAAAGAGTTGCAGAGCAGTCCCATAATCGGAATGTCCGTCTAGCCAGACGATATCGGCTTCATCCTCGATTCGGGCAATTGCCTCCACGAAATCGACGCCGGGACCGAGTACATGTGTCACCTCGTCGACCGCGTCGATGAACACGAAGGCGCGCAGTTTCGAGAACTGGGTTGTCATCGCATAAGTGAATTGAAGAGCGAACCGTGCAAAAGTCGCCATCGAACCCGAGACATCACACAGCAGGAACAGCTCGGGCCGATGAGGCCGAACAGACTTGAATCGGGGCTCCAGCGGGACTCCACCGGTCGACAGTGACGCCCGCATTGTCTTCCGAAAGTCGAGACGCCCCCGCCGGTATCGCCGCCGTTTTCTGGTGAGCCGAGCGACCAACTTCCGAGTCAGTGGTTCGATAATCGCCTCGATCGCCTCGAGTTCTCCCTTGACAGCATGCATTATGTCGGTCTGCTCGATCAGTTTCTGCTGCTGTTGACGCGCGATCGATTGGACACCTCTCTGGTTGACCATCGTCCTCTGGATTTCTTCGGCTACTTGTCGGCGGAAAAACTCGAGAAGCTCGGTTCGTTCGTTTTCACGGATCAAACGCCTCAAAGCCTCGAGTTCAGGGTCGTCCGATTCACCCAGAACCCTTTCTAGCGCCTCCAGATCGAGCTCTCGAAGAGCTTTGAAGAAGTAATAGGTGGCACCCACCGGTCGGGTCGTATCGATCTCAGCCAGGCTCTCAACCGCCTGTCGAGCAAGCACCTTCAATGCGTCGATATCACCAGACAGAATCGCGGCCTCCAAAGCGTTCCTCAGTCCGTCGACATCGCCCGGAACGGAACTAGCCCAAATCTCCGAAGCCTCAGCCGTCCCTGTCGTAATCTTCATCACTTCAGGGGAGAAGCTCGACCGCGCCGCGAAAAAGATCCCGAACATCGCCTCAAAGGCTTGATCGTGCCGAGGGTTCTTGATCAGGGTTGCCCGCAGAGTCTCCCGAAACTCCCCCCGATCGGCCAGATTCACCTGGGCAAGAGCCTTCAACGCGTCAATGGATTCCACCATCGAAACCGGGATACCCACCCTCCTTAACTCTTCAACGAACCCGGCCACTAGCTCCAGCATCGACCTCACCCCTCGGGGATCTCTTTGAGAGCCCTCTCAATGTCGGTCTGGTACTTGAGGATCACATGGGCGGTGTCCTTGATCACTTGAGCATCGACGTGGTCTATTCCTAGGGACAGCAGTGTTCTCGCCCAGTCGAGAGTCTCCGATACCGATGGGGCCTTCTTGAGTTGCATCGACCGAATCATCTTGGCAATACCTGCAATCTCGCCAGCCAGCCGTTCACTCAAATCGGGGACCCGGGTCATGAGTATGTCTCGCTCGCGTTCCGGATCGGGATAACTAATGTGCAAGAAAAGACACCGCCTCTTCAACGCCTCCGACAACTCACGCGAATTGTTCGACGTCAACACCACCAAAGGGGTGGTCTTGGCGGACACAGTCCCCAACTCCGGGACCGATATCTGGAAATCCGACAGGACCTCTAACAACAACGCCTCAGTCTCCATCTCGACCCGATCGATCTCGTCGATCAGTAACACGACCGGTTGTTCACTCCGGATTGCCTCCAGGAGTGGACGAGCCAGAAGGAACTCCTCGGAGAAGATGTTCCCTTCGATTTCGTTCCATTCCCGCCCTTGATCGGCTTGGATCCTTAGGAGCTGCTTCTTGTAGTTCCACTCATACAGGGCCTTCGCCTCATCAAGGCCCTCATAGCATTGAAGCCTTATCAGACGTCGCCCAGTGGCACCAGCAAGAGCCTTCGCCAGCTCTGTTTTTCCCACGCCGGCAGGCCCCTCTACAAGGACCGGCTTCTCCAAAGCACCGGCCAGAAAAGAGACTTGGGAAATCTTGGGATCGGGGAGATAACCCTGCTTACGAAGGGCCTCATCAGCCGCGGCGGTTGTCTCAAAGAGCACATGACCTTCTTCTAGAGCACGGCCCGATACTACCGGTCATCTCCTCTGCGATCGCAAGCGGTTATCCTCATCGAGTCCATGAAGATCGTAATTATGGGGGCCGGAGCCGTGGGTACCTACCTAGCGGAGCGGCTCTCCTTCGAAGGCCAAGAAGTCATCATCGTAGAAGTCGATGAAGCTCGTGCGGCCGAGGTCCAGCGCCATCTCGATGCCAGAGTGATCATCGGCAACGGCGCTTCACCCACGGTCTTGAGAGAACACTCCTTGGACGATTCAGACCTGATGATCGCTGTCTCCGACTCAGACGGCGCCAACGTGTTGGCCTGCCACGTCGCAGCCGATTTGGGTGTGAAGCGAACCGTCGCCCGTGTTGAAGACCCCGAGATGCGCGAGGCTTTGACAGGCCTGGAGGTCGATTTCGTAATCGACCCGGGCGAAACCGGCGCCCACGAATTGGTCGCTCTCGTACGTCAAAGCGGAGTCTCCGAGATGGTCGAGTTCGGAGATGGTGCTCTGGTCCTTGTGGGGGCAACAGTCTCAAGCCAAGCCGGGATGGTTGGGCGTCCTCTCGCCAGTCTCGTCGCTGAGCACTCCCAGGCCCCTTGGGTGGTGGTGGCTTTGGTTAGAAACGGAGCAACCACGGTCGCCCATGGCCACACCGTGATAGAAGGCGGCGACCACGTCCTGATGATGGTCGAAGCCAACTTCGTCACACACGCAGCCCGTCTGATGGGAGTTCGTACCCACCGGATTGAGCGAGTCGTAGTCTTTGGCTCAACACGGCTCGCAGAGCTCACCATCCGAGACCTTCTGGAAGCAGGATTCGACACGGTCCTCATCGACTCGAGCGCAGACCGATGCCGAGTCATCGCTGAAGAACACCCCGACTCCCTGGTCATGTGTAGCGATCCCACTGACCCCGAGGTGATCAGTTCCCTCAATCTGGACAGTCGTGACGCTGTCCTCGCCCTCACCGGCTGGGACGAGGTGAATCTTCTAACGTGCCTCCTCGCGAAAGCTCACGGCGCCGCTACAACCGTGGCCAGATTCAACCGAATCGAATACGTCAGTCTTCTGGCCGGAGTGGGGATTGACGCCGCTGTCTCCAGTCGGTTGATTGCCGCCAGCGAGATCCTCCGTTTCGTCAGAAGAGGTCGGGTCCATTCTGTAACCGCATTCTCTGACACCGCGGCGGAAGCGATCGAAATTGAGGTCGAGAAGTCCAGCAAAGCCGTCGGTCTGTCCCTCCTGGAACTCGAGATGCCCCCGGGAGCGGTCGTCGGTGGTTTCATTCGTGACGAAGAAGCCTTCGTTCCGACTGGTCGAACCGAGATCATGGTGGGCGACCGGTTGATCATCTTCAGCCTCCCCGAGTGTTTCTCAACGGTTGAATCACTCTTCGCCAAGTCATGACCCTCCCCATTCAGGCCCGATTCCTTTCCTCTGGCAGAGCAGGGACAATCCGCAGACTCTCCACTATCGCATCAGGAGTATTGATGGTGATGAGCGCGGCCATGATCGGCGCCCTCGCCGTATCTGTCGCCGACCGAGAAATGGATACCGCCCAAATCCTGGCGATATCGCTTCTCGTCTATGCGCTGTCTTCTTTCGCTTTGTGGAAAGTGGGGATTCATCCTCGTCCAATGAGCATCAAAGAAGGCTTTGCCGCCGTCGGAGTCAGTTGGGGGATCGCATCGATTTTCGGTGCTCTCCCCTATGTTCTCTCTCCAACGATCCGGAATCCCGTGGATGCGTTCTTCGAATCCGTCTCGGGTTTCACCACAACTGGCGCCACCGTCCTAAGCGACCCACGGGTTCTCGACAGCGGACTCTTGTTCTGGCGTTCAGCGACCCAATGGCTAGGCGGGCTCGCAGCGGTAGTCGTCGCGGTCTCCGTTCTTCCGGTGTTAGGCATCGGCGGAGTCCAGCTCCAGGAAGTTGCAGCCACCAGAGCTACACCCAACTTCCTCACTGGCCGGTTCCTCAAAAGGATTCTTTACCTCTTAGTCACATACGGCATCTTCACCATTGTGGGGATTCTTCTTCTAGCCGCATTCGGTATGACTCCTTTTCAGGCCGTCAACCACGCCATGACTACGATCTCCACTGGAGGATTCAGCACGGAACCCGACTCGATTGGAGCGTTCGGTCCAAAGATCCAATGGGTCGTCCTGGCGCTGATGTTCACTGCCGGGATTTCGTGTTCGCTTCACAGCAGAGGATTGCGGAAACCACGCTCCTACATTCGTTCCGCTGAATTCCGTCTCTACGTCTTGATCATCGGGATAGCCTCGGGCCTGGTATTCCTAGGGCTCGATGAGACAGGCAGAAGAGGGATTACCGAGCTGAGAAAAGGCATCTTCACAGTTGTCTCAGTGTTCACGACGACTGGACACACGGTTTCTGACTCCAACTCCTGGAAACCTGTCATCCAGGTTCTGGTGTTCATCCTGTTATTCGGCGGAGCGATGGCCGGGTCGGCGACCGGCGGAATCAAGACCTTCAGGATCGGAATCCTCGCCAAGTCAGCCGGGAGCGAGCTGCGACGATTGGTGAGGCCCAGAGGCACATTCGTGATGAGGTTCGGAAAAACCAAGGTCGAGGAACATGTCGTCCGCAGCGTTCAGAGCTTTTTCTTGTTCTATGTCCTCATATTTGCTCTTGGCACAGTTCTCCTCGCATTCGCAACCGCCGGACAGGCAGGAGCCGTCGACCTGGTCGGGTCTTCGAGCGCCGTGGCTTCGGCTCTAGGAAACGTCGGACCGGCTCTTGGTGATCTCGGATCGGCCGCCTCGTTTGCCGCCGTACCCGCAGCAGGTCGGCTCATCCTCTCATTAGTGATGCTCATCGGAAGAGTCGAGATCTTCCCGGTTCTTCTCTTGTTCACCCGCGAACTCTGGCATCGTTAACTCCACCAACCCGACTCGCGCCCGTTATGAAGTTCTATGCTTGTTCGAATGCACGTCGTGATTGCCGGTTGCGGTCGAGTCGGTTCGAGCCTCGCCCATGTCTTGATTGAAGACGGACATGATGTGACAGTCGTCGACCGAAATCCCCGAGCACTCGAGTCCCTGGGAAAGTCGTTTGATGGTGCGGTAGTCGAGGGCACCGCCTACGACGTCGATGTGCTGCGGATGGCAGGGCTACAGGCTGAGGATGTGCTTGTTGCCTCGACCGGCTCCGATAACGCCAATCTCATGGCAGTAGAGATCGCCCGCAGAGTCTTCAATGTGGAACGAGCTATCGCCCGTCTCTACGACCCTTCTCGCGAACGAGCCTATCGAGCATTAGGGATCCAATACGTCACTGCCACGAAACTGATTACAAACATCCTCCGCGAGCAAATCATCGACGAAGAATTCGTCTACCACGTGGCATTTGACGACGGAGACGTTGAAGTCGTCGAGTTTGTCCTCAACAAAGAGGCGGATGGACTCCGGGTTGACGACATCGAAGTGAGGAACAAACTCCGGGTGGCGGCCGTTCGCCGCGGCCCCGACACTTTCGTCCCCAGCCGCCGTTTCGTCCTTCAGGCCGGTGATTTGGTTGTGGCTTCAGCCCGTGAAGGTGTCAAGAGACGAATCGACCGATTCATAGAACAGGACTGATATGAGAGTGATACTCGTAGGAGGAGGGAAAATCGGCTGGTACTTGGCCGAGGACCTTCAACGCGCAGGTCGCTCAGTGATAGTGGTCGAGTCTTCACCCGAGAGAGCCCAACAGCTGGCTGAGAATGTGGATGTCTTGGTAGTTGAAGGAGACGGGACCGATATTCCGCTACTGGAACAGCTCGAAATAAGGTCCGACGATCTGCTGGTGGCAGTGACCGGAATTGACGAGGTGAATCTCGTTTCCTGTGAACTCGCGAGGACCGCATTCAAGGTGGAAAGAGTCCTCGCTCGACTCAACAACCCGCGGAACCGCACCACCTTCGATGCGCTGGAAGTCCCCGTAGTTTCGGTTACTGATCTCTTGTCTCAAGTCATCAGCCGTCAGATCAACCTCTCCGACACGATACGTCAACGCGTAGAGTCCACCGCCGAGATCATCCTCATCGAAGTCGAGATCCCGTCGGGCTCCCCGGAACAGCAGGTCAGCGAATTCGACCTCCCTTCCGGTTCTCTGTTAGTGACCGTGTACCGAGACGACCAGGTGATCATCCCCAACGGGGGCACTCTTCTCAAACCCGGAGATCGCATAGCGGCGTTAGTCCGGGCCTCCGATCAGGCAGAGGTTGCCAAACGGTTGACTGGAGCAGACGGTGAGTCCTGAACGTCTCAACAAGAAGAGACTCGGTAGTGCTTCTTTTGGGATTGCTGTTGAGGTACTCGTCGTGGTAGCTCTAGCCATAATCGGATGGCTCATGGCGCTAGTAGCCATTCGGGTGTTCCAACGGGTTGTTCAGGCCTTCCCGTTCAGACTTGCGGACTGTCGCACATGACATTTCCCTCATACTCATGGTTGCCTCGGCAGCTGGCCTTTTCCCGCTCGTCTGGGCCGTCATCAGACGCGAATGGATACCCGCAACTCATCTTCTCCTAATGATCGGAGTGGGATTCCTCATCGGGGGTATCTCCGAACTCAAACGTCCTCCCGGACGGCAGCGCATGGGGTATGCCCACGGCATGGTCGTCGTCGCCCTTTCCTGGCTGGCCATCCCTGCCCTGGGAACCATTCCACTCTGGCTCTCCGGCCACTATTCCCGATGGCTAGATGCCTATTTCGACGCAATGAGCGGCGTGACAACCACTGGGCTCTCCCTTATCCAGGATCTGGATCATCTAGCTATGTCCACCAATGTTTGGCGCCACACCCTCCAATTCTTGGGCGGACAAGGGATAGTCCTCGCAGCTCTCTTGTTCTTCACTGCTTCAGGCGCTCTCAGCCTGTTCCAGGCAGAGGGGCGAGAGGAGAGGTTCTTCCCATCGGTCGGGTCAACAGCAACGTTCATCTGGCTTGTGAGCCTCGCCCATTTCACTGTGGGAGTCTTGGCACTCACTGTCAACGGGATCTTCAGCCAAGGATTCACTCCGCTTCGTTCTCTTTTCCATGCGGTAACGATCTTCATGGCAGCGTTTGATACCGGAGGCTTCAGCCCCCAATCCTCCTCGATTGCCTATTACCACTCGGTTTCGTTCGAGGCCGTCGTCTGTGTTCTGATGGTCGCCGGCGCGATGAGCTTTGGGCTACACCACGCTCTATGGAATCGCCGCAAGGGAATCCACCGCAACCTAGAAGTGAGAACCATCCTCTTTACCTTCACCGGCCTTCTTGGCCTCACCGTCTTTGGCGTTGCGGCAATCGGTGCCTTCTCGAATACGGGTTCCCTATTCAGGAAATCGTTCTTCCACGCACTCTCAGCACACACCGGCACCGGGTTCTCGACTGTCACAAATATGGAACTCGCACGCTGGAGTGGACTGGCGTTCGTTGGCATAGCTACAGCAATGGCCCTTGGCGGAATGAGTTCCTCGACAGCGGGAGGTGTCAAGTCTCTCAGAATTGGGCTCACTTTCCGAGCCTTGCTCCACACAGTGAAGGCCACGCTCCTTCCGGAGAAGGCAATCGTCCCCAGCACCTACTACCACTATGGCCGCCAGCGATTGCATCCCAGACTTGCACAGTCGGCGATGGGGATTTCCCTTCTATTCGTAGGCCTCTACCTTCTCGGGGCTGGCGTTGGTGTCGGGTATGGATACGCCCTGAGCGATGCCCTATTCGAATCCGTGAGCGCAAGCGCCGCCGTCGGTCTTTCAGTGGGAGTAGTGACTCCCGGAATGCCGACCCTTCTGGAAGTCTTGATGATTTTCCAGATGTGGATTGGGCGTCTCGAATTCGTAGCAGTGTTCGCCATGTTTGGATTCCTCGCCTCGATTGCGGTAGGCGAATGACTAGGACGCTCAAGCTTGTTCTGATCGCTGCGATCTCTCTTTGTATTTCGACCCAAGTCCTGGCCGAAGACGAAGCCACCCAAGTCACGATCGCCGAACTGGACTCCGACCCAACTTCGTGGAATGGAGACCTGGTTTCAATAACAGGAGAAATCGTCGGTGACTACGGAAATCGGGGAGATATCGTCTGGATTCAGGTCAACGATGACCCCTATTCGGAAACACCTATCCCCGCTGGGGGCAGACTCCAGGGTGGGAACAGTGGAATCGGAGTGAGGCTCCCCTATTCCCTCTTCGACCATGCTTGGGGCGAACCGGGTGGCTACAGATTTCGCGGGCCAATCGTAAAAGTCACCGGAACATTCCGCTACAACTCGCCGGACCACCTGGGAGAGACCTTCATCGATGCGATTGAGATTGAACTGATCTCCCCTTCAGAATGGAATCGGATACACCTCGACTCACCGATCCCCGGTCTCATCGGAGGCCTCTTGATCCTCGTCGGCGCAGGACTCCTGGTCAGGTCCCGATGGATCAGGGTCAATTCGAACTAGCTCTAGGACTGGTCCACCATCACCACTAGATCATCTCGATGAACTAGCTCTAGACCATTCGAACGTTTCCCCTTCAGAACCTCCGCCTCATCCGACCCCAAACGTGTGATCCCTTTCGCGATCACATCCCCTTCGGGGTTCCGGATTTCGATGGTAGAGCCCACCTCAAAAGCACCGTTGACAGAGGTGACACCCACCGGAAGGAGAGAACGTCCGGATTCAACAAGAGCCCGGACCGCGCCCGGATCGATCGTCACACTGGCCTTGGCGCGTTGACCAAAGGCAATCCATAGTTTTCTGGCAGAAAGACGGCGTTCTCGTGGCGCAACCCAAGTCCCGACCTCGGAACCATTGATCGCAGATAAAACCAGGCTGGGGTCAGAAGAAGACCCGATCACTGTGGGGATACCCGACCACGCAGCCATCCGCGCGGCAGCAATCTTGGTAGCGATACCACCCGATCCCATCGGTCCCCTCCTGTCGATAGCTAGGCGGTCGAGAAGCTCATCGGTGTGTCGCACCGCCGAGACCAATTCAGCGTCTTCATCCAAACGCGGATCTGACGTGAGCAAACCCTCGGTATCCGTCAGCAGGATCAGGAGACCGGCCGAAACCAAATGAGAGACCATCGCGGCGAGACGATCGTTATCTCCCAATCGAAGCTCTTCGATAGCTACCGTGTCGTTCTCGTTGACGATCGGGACAATCCCGACTTCGATCATTCCCCTGATAGCTCGCCGAGAATGGAGATACTGCTCCCGGTCATTGAATGCGACCTTGGTGAGGAGAACCTGACCTACGGTCCGTCCACGGGCCGCAAACTCAGCCGTGTATCTCTCCATCAACCTCACTTGTCCGACCGCCGCCGCGACCTGAAGGCTCACAACGTCCGCTGGACGCTGCTCAAGGCCGATCGCTGAGAGGCCACAGGCCACCGCTCCTGATGAGACCAGCACTGTCGGGTGGCCGGACATCCAGGAAGCATCTACCTGGTCGACAATCCTCGCTATCGCTTCCGAGTCCACCCCGCCGTTACCGGCGATACTCGACGAACCCACTTTCACGACTACGGGAAGCCCTGCGCCAATCGGCTTTCTCACTCTTCACCATCCAACTCATCATTGCTGTCAATAGGAACGTACTCGAATTCCAGGTCACCGATGCGGACCAGATCACCAGCGACGGCGCCAGCTTTGGCGAGGGCAGCGTCCACTCCGACGTTTTCAAGTCTCCGCGCCGCCAGGCGAGCAGCTTGAGGATTCGTCAGGTCGTCGAATCTGACCGAACGTCGCGCAGAAACACCTTCCACCCTCCACGCGTCTCCTACCCATTCAACACTGACATCGTCTTCGAGCGGCCTGTGAAGAACATAGCCGAGCCGATCAGGCCGAGCACGCTCCGCTTGCTCTACCAAGTCGGCGATCGAATGGAGAGCCTGGTTCACCCCTTCCCCCGTGATAGACGAGATGCTTATCGTTCCAACCATCGTGTTCTCTATCCCCAAATCTGCCTTGGCCATGAGGACCAGACGAGGACGGTTCAACAACTCTGGCTGAAACCCATCCAATTCTGCGAGCAGGATTTCGAGCTGCCTCCGAGGAGGTTCAGGTTGGATCGGAGAAGGATCCAAGATCACAACCAGGACAGACGCCCTTTCGATGTGCCTCAAGAACTCGTGACCCAATCCTTTTCCTTCGGATGCTCCCTCGATAAGACCTGGAATATCGGCCAGGACGAACTCTCTCTCGTCGAACGACACCACTCCCAGGTTCGGCTCTAGCGTGGTGAACGGGTAATCGGCGATCTTCGGCTTTGCTGCCGAAACCTTGGAAATGAACGTCGATTTCCCCGCGTTTGGGAAACCGACCAGAGCAGCGTCCGCCATCAGCTTCAACTCGAACTCCACCGTCTTTTCCGAGCCATACTCGCCCTGCTCACAGATTGACGGTGCCTTGAGCTTCGGCGAGACGAGTGCGGCGTTTCCCCGTCCCCCCTTACCCCCAGAAGCGACCACCACCTTCTGTCCGGGTTCGACAAGATCGGCCAGGACCACACCTTCTTCGTCGGAGATAACCGTCCCCAAAGGGACCGTCAGTATGAGGTCTTCCCCCCTGCGTCCTTGGCGCAGCTCTCCGCGCCCATGAGTACCGTCCCCAGCGACATAGTGAGGGTTTCTCCGATAACGCAAGAGACTGGCGATCTCGGATCTGGCTTCGACAATTACGTCACCGCCGTCGCCTCCTGAACCTCCGATAGGTTTTCCTAGAGGACGACCTTTAGCACGAACAAAACTGACAACACCGGCACCGCCGTTGCCTCCGCGCAGATGAACCCTGACACGGTCGACGAACACGCCCTGTCAGAGCTCAGTTCTTGAGGACGTTGACGAGACGACGATCGTTGCGGACTCCGTATTTCACGACTCCACTCGACATAGCGAACAGAGTGTCGTCGCTTCCACGACCGACGTTCTCGCCGGGATGGATGCGAGTCCCGCGCTGGCGCACCAGGATCGATCCGGCATCAACAGTCTGACCGTCAAAGACTTTGGCTCCTAGCCTCCGACCCGCAGAATCGCGTCCGTTCTTGCTCGAACCACCGGCTTTGGTCTTAGACATTTCTTACTCCTTGGCGGATGCGGGCTTGTCCGCACCACTCTTTGGCTTAGGGGCAGTCGACTTCGCCGCCTTCGGCTTGGCGGCAGTCGCCTTCTTCGCTGCGGGCTTGGCAGCGGGTTTTTTCGCAGCGGCAGTCTTGGTCGCCGCAGCCTTAGAAGCCGTCGACGCCTTAGTCGCAGGCTTCTTCGCAGCGGCAGTCTTGGTCGCTGTGGCCTTGGAAGCCGTCGCCTTCTTCGCCGCGGGCTTATTGGCAGCAGCTTGTCCAGCGATTGCCTTCTCAGCCACCTTCTTCCCTACCGTTGACTTTTCGGAAGGCTTCTTGGTGTCAGTCACCCCGTCGACCTGGATCCCTGTGACCTCGACAGCGCTGTATCTCTGGCGATGACCTTGGTGGTGCTGATACCCCGACTTGTTCTTATATTTGAACATCTCGATCTTGCGGCCCTTGACCTCGCCCAGGACCTTCGCAGTGACACGGGCTTCGGACAGTTCCGAGCGCTTTGAAACAACCGAGCCATCGTCTTTTACAACGAGAATCGGATCTAGATCAACTTCTTCACCGGATTCCTTGAGAAGCTCAACCTCGATCACGTCGCCAGGACGGACCTTGGTCTGCTTCCCTCCGGCACGAATGACGGCGTACATGAACGAACCTCTCACAAAGGGGGAACCCAAACAGTATATGCCCTTAAGCCTTGTTGTTAAAACCCGGACCGGACCGCCTAATCGGCTTCAACCACTAATTCGATTGGGGTCGCCTGGGTCGCGGCTTCCTCATGAAGTATCACACCACGCCCACCGCACTTGTCGCAAGGCTCCGAGAATGTCTCAAGAAGGCTCTTAGCCACATTCTTCCTGGTCATCTCCACCAGACCCAAATGAGATACGTCGAAGACTTGCGTGCGAGTTTTGTCTCTTGCCAAAGTCTCTCTTAATCGACGAAGAACTTGGCGTTGATGGCTTTCAACCTCCATATCAATGAAGTCGATGACAATGATTCCCCCAATATCCCGAAGCCGAAGCTGACGGCCGATTTCCTCAGCTGCCTCCAGATTGTTCTTCAGAACCGTGTCTTCGAGCGAAGAAGAGCCGACGAAACGACCTGTATTCACGTCGATCACAGTCAGAGCCTCCGTGCGGTCAATCACCAGATGCCCGCCCGACGGCAAGAAGATCCGTCGATCCAAGGCTTTTCTGAGTTGGTCTTCAACGTGATAGCGCTCAAAGAGTCCCAGTTCATCCTCGTACATCTGCACCTTCGAGACCAGGTCCGGTGCCGTCGAACGAAGGTAGTCAATTACCTTGTCACACGCGACCTTGTCGTCAACCAGCATCCGTCGAAAGTCGGCAGTGAAATGCTCCCGAATGACTCTGATCAGTAGATCTGGTTCCTCGTAAACGATTCGCGGTGCCTGCCCTCCCTGGCATTCCGTCTGCACATTCTCCCAGATCTTGAGCAAACGGTTGATGTCCGCCGCGACGTCTTCGGCTGTGGCATGGAGCGCCGCAGTCCTCACGATTACCCCGTATCCTTCGGGTTTGACCTTGGTGATTATCTGGTGAAGACGAGCCCTCTCGCTCTCCGGAAGCCGCCGAGAAATCCCTTTCGCATCGGAATCCGGGACCAGCACCAGGTATCTTCCCGGGAGCGAAGGCAAGCCAGTCAACCGGGCTCCCTTGGCGCCCATGGCGTCCTTGACCACCTGAACGAGGATTTCGTCGCCCTCTTTCACCGCCTCTTCGATACGAACCTTCTTCCGGCTCCCGGCCTCGGCCCTCAAATCAGCTGCATACACGACTCCGTTCTTAACTGAACCGAAGTCCACAAACGCTGCCTCCATCCCCGGCAGAACGTTCCTGACCTTCCCGAGGTAGATATTCCCTACCAAGGAGACGTGATCGGGTTTGGCGACGTAGTGCTCGACCAGGATCGGTCCCTCCAGGACAACCACTTGGGTCTGATGGGGCTTGACTCGAATCAGCATCTGTTTCCGAGCCGATTCGACGGGGATGATGATCTCTTCTTCGGAAGGGAGGTCCCTTGTCCTGGTAGTGCTAATCGCCGAACGGCCCCGACCGCCGCTGCGGGTCTCGCGAGATTTCCGCCTTTGTTTGGTCCCCTTGGTGTCGGTTCCGCCTGCTGGCGCGACTATCCGTCGGACCTCAACTTTGGATCGGCCCCAGCCGATCACCTTTCGCTCTTCGACAACTTTGCCGTCTGCGCTCCGCCGGACAATCTCCGGTTGTCTTTTTCTGAACAATCCCATGAAATCGAACTCCTGGTTCTGGTAGTAGAGGTCCGGGAGATCGGCGGCAAGACCGCGAACGAGAAATAGCACAAGGAAACCGAAGACCGACATCATCGGGCTTCAACGCGGTGCGGAAAACTCGCAAAAGACCTACTCCGGAAGACTAAAAGTGGCTGCCTGCGCTCGGGTTCGACGTTATGCCGGTGAGTATCCAGCTCTGAATTGCCCAAGCGTTTTTGGCAACGGCATCAGGCTAGCACCACCAGTCGGTGCATCACCGTTTCCCAACCTAGAGGTCGTGTCGTTCCCCTGGAAGAGCTGATCTCCTAATCCAAATCGAATTGGCAATACCTATGGCTGCCGCCATTGTCAGATAGAACGATCCCCCAGCACTCACAAAAGGCAATGGAATCCCGGTGGGAGGCGTCACTCCAATCGTCACGCCAATGTGAACAAAGACGTGGAATCCGATCATCGCTGCGAACCCCCCAGCCACCAACGCCCCAAAACGGTCCTTGGAGTTGGTTGCAATCACCAGAAGTCGCCAGACGACAACAAGGAAAGCCATCAGGACAAGGAGTCCCCCAACGAACCCGAGTTGTTCACCGATAGCGGTGAAGATGAAGTCGTTCTCCTGCTCAGGGATCATTGCCAGGTTGGTCTGGTTTCCGTTGAAAAGTCCCTGGCCGAAAAGTTGACCGGCCCCCACAGCTCGCCGAGATTGGATCAGCTGGTAGCCCAGGTTCAGAGGATCACTGTAAGGATCACGCCAGATTCTGAGACGGTTCATCTGGTGAGTCATCAAACGATCTCCCATGACTGCGTAAACCACCGAGCTAATCGCTACAGACACAATCAACGTGATCTGTTTCCACCTGGCACCGGCCAAGAAGACCATCACAAACCACACCCAAACGAAGACCAGGGTTGTGGCAAGGTCAGGTTCCACCAAAACCAGGAAGGTCAGAGGCCCGAGCATCACCAAGGACTGAAAGATCCGCTTCCAAGTCAGACGCTTGGATTCTCGGTCCATGGTGAAGAGGCTGGCGAGGCCCAACACGGCAACCAGTTTGGCAAATTCGGCTGGTTGGAGCTTGAAGAACTTCAGATCGATCCATCGCCTAGCCCCCTGTACGTCGTCGAACAGGAAGACCGCGACAAGCCCCGCAACGACACCTCCGTAGAGCATCGGCAGCATGTACTTGAGGTCCCTGTAGTCGACCAACGAGAGTCCAATCATCAGGATCAGCCCGGCGACCACGAAGATCAACTGCCGTTCCATCGACGCCGACTCCAACATCTCCCTCCGTTGATTGGCAAATCTGGTCGCCGAATAGACCATGGTCAATCCAAAAGCGGAGAGAGCGACCACGGTGGCCAGCAAAATGTAATCGGATCTCTTTCGGGCGCTGTCGATTGGAGAACCGCGCGTCCCCTGCATTACCCCGATCATTAGTTGGCGAATTCTCCTGCCTCGATCGGATCGAGCTCTTCTCCCTTGAGGTATTGCATGATGTAACGCGCCACTGGGGCAGCGATGGCACCACCGCTGTGGCCCTCGTCGAGGAGAACGATCACGATGTATTCGGGGTCTTCTATCCCAACTACTCCTGCGAACCAAGCGTGGTTGTCTTTCGGGCGGACCTGACCTGTCCCTGTCTTGCCTCCCACATCTGAGATGCTGCTCCCGAAACCAAGGAATGCCTTCCTTGCGGTACCTGATTTCACGACTGACGCCAAGTCGTTCCTCAGATCCTCGACATTGTCTGGGTCCAGCTCTAGGTCTCTGATAATCCAGGGGGTTCCGTCATAAGTGATTTTCCCGTCTGCCCCGACCGCTTCTTTGACCACATACGGCCGGAGCACCTTTCCCCCGTTTACAAGTGCCGCATATGAAACCGCAACCTGAAGTGGCGTTGCCACCAGACTCCCCTGACCGATTGCCAGGTTCATTAGATCTCCACCCACCCAAGGCGAGTTGACATAGAGCCTCCATTCTTCGAGAAGGCGAGGAGCGTCCGGGTTGTCGAGTTGTCGTTCGCGGTACTCGATGAAGAGGTCACGATCGGGGACGATGCCCTCACGTTCTCCAGGAAGATCGATCCCCGTGATCTCTCCGTAGCTCAGATCTCTCGCAGTCTCCTGCAGAATGTTTTCGTAGCGGTCTCTGTTCTGCCAGATCCCCACTGCCAACGACCAGAAGTAGATGTTGCACGAGTTCTTCAACGCCCCGTGAAGATCAAGCCAGCCCAGGTAACCACTCGGCCAATACCAGTCATGCTGGATCTGAGGAGATCCGTCGGTGAGTTCGGCCGAGATGAATTCTCCGTCGCAATGGACCAATCGGCTGAATGGGTCGACACCCTCAGTCCCGATTGGGAGAGGAAGGTCCTCTTCCATCGAAGCCATATAGGCGACCACTTTGAAGGTTGAGGCGGGAGGATAGAGACCCGAGATCGCAAGGTTCAAGAAGGCACCCTTCTCACGCATCTCGTCATAACTGGAGAGACTCAAACCACCCACAAAAGCCGACGGGTCGAAGGCCGGATACGACGACATGGCCAGCACTTCACCCATCTTGGCGTCTAGGACAATCGCCACGGCGCGCTCGACCGGGTTCCTAACGTCCTCACCTTTCCGCTTCAGATCTTTCTTAATCCGGTTCGCGCTGGCCACCCCTTCTTTGAGCGCATACTCAACGACCACTTGAAGATCCATATCCAATGTGAGATAGATGTTGTCACCAGGTATCGGGGCAATCTCGGGCCTCTCGGCTACGACCTGAGAGCCTTCAACCTTGAATTCGATCCTCCCCGGCGTCCCAGCCAAATACTCCTCATAGTTGCCTTCTACCCCCAACTTCCCGATACGAGTCTCGGGATTCATTCCTGGGTTACGGAGTAGGTCCTCGGCCGTAGGCAGTCCGAGGTGACCAATCACGTGCGCCATCGCAGTCCCGGTCAAGTACACCCGCTCAGGAGTCTTGATAATCCGCACTCCTGGGAAGTTCCGAAGTTCTTCGGCCACCTGATAGGCCTTGAAAACATCAATCGGTTTCACTGGAAAACGACCGTTCACTCCCGCGGCCTCATATTTCTCTGTGAGCTCATCTACAGGTATGCCGAGGAGACCGGCCAAACCCTGAATGACCTGCTCCTTCTGATCGGACCTGACCAAGCTCCGATCCACCCAAATCATGGGGAGGTACCGGCTCGTGGCAAGAAGCTTTCCGTTACGGTCATAGATGTCGCCCCGAGGCGCGGGGGTTTCCAGCACCACCCAGTTGTCTCGCCTCGTCTCTTCGGCGGCAACGGCCCCCTGGGCGATCTGGACACGCCACATCTGGCCTATCAGGACCAGAAACATCACGCTGACGGTCCCGAATACAACCGCCACCCTGGTGGAAAACCTCATATCAACCTCCTTGCGGGAGTCTGGAGCCGGACGATAACCGGCCAGGCGAGTAGGCAAAGGCCCGTGTTCACAAACGGAAGGATCAGCATTCTCTTGAAAACCTGACTGAAAGGAAGCTCGATCTGGCCGAATACAGTCCCGACCAGAGAGAACACGACAACGACGACAACCGACAGCATCCCAACCCAAACCGCCACCGAAAGCGGACTCAGATCGGCTCGCTCGCGGGTCGCTATAACCACATAGGCGGCGGTCGCGTACACCACTGCTCGAAGACCCAAAGCATCCGCCGAAAGTGAATCGAGGAGGAGTCCTCCCACAAACGAACCGATCAGAAGTGGGGTCGCCTGTAACCGGAGTCCGCCGATAGCAACCGTGATC
>CAYTVW010000009.1:0-17433 GCA_964441865.1 uncultured Acidimicrobiaceae bacterium | reverse complement strand
CTAGTTCGAAGGGTGTGAACACCTTTTCCCAGTCTTCCCCGCCTTGGTATCCCGCTTCGCGTACCTCAAAATCGCCAGATCCCTGGCAGGTGAAACCCACAGCCCACATCGGACCAGATCCGACATGGAAATCGCTCGACAATCCTTCGGCGGAGACACGTGTCAGGGCGCAGGCATTGATTCTCCAGATTCCGGCAACCCGGTGATATTTGGTGTTCCCAATCCAAACGAATATCTCGGAAGTGCCGTCATTGTCCAGATCGGAGCTTCCGGCAGGGACGACCGGTTTAAGCATGTAATGGCCATCAACCGGGTCGACATAATCCGGGGAAAGGAAACGTACGAACGAAGTCTCCAATGTGTCTCCAGATCCCAGTACCACTCGGAGGAAGTCAGCATCTCCAACCGCGTAAGTGATCACGGTATCGAATGTGCCGTCACCATCGATGTCCTCTGAATTCCGCGAAGCCAACTCGGTAGCGATCTCCGGTATCGGATCGACGGAACATAAGGTCGTGGTAGTCGGGGGGATCTCGGAGGTTGTAGTTGGTGCTGTTGTGGTTGGTGAACTAGTGGTCGGCTCGGTGGTCGTCGTCGCCTCGGAACTCGGTGTTGGGCTAGTTGTGGAAGAAGCGTCCGGACCTCCGCAAGCGGAGCAGAACGAAAAAACCAGCGACAGGGCGAGAAGGCGTTTCATGACACCAGAGTCAAGCACCGTATGAGAGGTTCTGCTCAGGGGAGACTCGAAGACCTTGGCAATTCTCCAAGAGTCGTGGTTTAGCTCAAGCTCACTCCCGGACAGTCGAGAACTCCGAGTTCAAACGCCTCGGATGGATCGAAGAACCCGCTGGTTCCTGGTCCCGTCGATAGAGTGGCCGGACCCGTCTTATCGTAGGAATGGGAGCCTCCCTCGAATTGGTCGTCAGAGAGGTAGGAGGCGAAGGTCTGTTCAATGTCTCCGCTTCGATTACAGGAGATCCCGTTGATGGTCCCGACCGACGAACCGACCAAGAAGGTGGATGGTGTTGTTCCGTCGATCAGCAGCCGATCGAGAGAGCAGCCATTCGCAGTCCAGACTCCGACTATCTGTGTGTAAGCACCTTCTCCAATCACGGCAAAGACTTCGCTTCTCCCGTCATCATCGAGGTCATGAGATCCGATCGGCTTCACTCCACTGATCCCCGATTGGTCGAGGACCACATCTTCGATCATGCTTCCATTTCCGAGCACGACTCTGAGAAACCAAGTCTCGGCAACCGCGTATCCAATCACGGTGTCGTCCGTCCCGTCACCGTCGATATCCTGTCCTCCTCTCGACTGCACCTGGACAGCCTCTGCGGGTATGGGGTGAAGGGTGCAGATCCCCAAAGTTGTTGTTGTCACAGTCGTAGGCGTTGTCGCAGTCGTGGATGTCAGTGCGGTGGTGGAGGCGAGCGTTGCTTCTGATGTTGAGGTAGAACCGGTCGTGGATGTCGGTCCTCCGTTGGCGCAGCCAGCGATTCCGATTGCGAGCGAGACGAACAGGGGAGCGTGCTTCATGAACCAAAGCATTGCAGGTGTGATAGGTGAGGTCCAGGAAGAGAAAGGAATCGCCCCGAGGTCTATAGGAAAACCGCCTCAATTCGATCCTTTAGGTCGTCGGTCAGAGATGCCAAGACTTCGAGAGCTCCCATGTTCTCAATTACCTGTTCAGGTCGACTAGCTCCCGTGATAACCGACGACACATGAGGGTTCGAGGCTGCCCAGGCCAAAGCGAGTTGCGCTGGGGAACATCCGATCTTTTCGGCAAGCTGTAAGAAAGCGACCACTTTGGGTCGTCTCTCTTCGCTAGTGAGTCGTTCCTTCAGCCACTCTTGGTTCTCCGCTCGACTGCCTTGTGGGATTCCATTGAGGTATTTCCCAGTCAATGATCCTCCGGCCAATGGGCTGAACGTCGTGAGTCCAAGACCAACGTCTTCGTAGAGGCGGGAGTACTCCTTTTCGACGCGATCTCGACGGAATAGGTTGTACTCGGACTGTTCGACAGAGGGTTTCCGAAGGTGGTGTCGCTCAGCGATCTCGTAGGCTGCCCTGATCGAGTCGGCTGGCCATTCCGAAGTCCCCCAATACAGGGCGCGTCCTGAAGCGATGATGTCGGACATAGCCCAGACTGTCTCTTCGATGGGGGTATGAGGATCTGGACGGTGGCAGAAAATCAGGTCGACGTGATCGAGCTGGAGGCGTTCCAAAGACTGGTCGATGGCCTCGAGAAGGTACTTGCGGTTGAGAGTCCAATGAGTGTTTGGGGTCTCGTACAGGCCCCAATAGAACTTGGTGGAGACCACGAAAGCATGGCGCGGCCAACCGAGTTCCTTGAAAGCACGGCCCATCGCCCGCTCCGACTCGCCTTTTGCATAGCCCTCGGCATTGTCGAAGAAGTTCACGCCAGCATCGTGGGCTGCTTGCATCGCGGCTAGGGACTGCTCGAAGGCCGATTGCTCGACGAAGGTGATCCAGCTGCCCAGCGCCAGAGCGCTGAGTTTCAGACCCGACGTTCCCATCCGGTTGTATGACATTTCCATGTTCGCTCCTTGGAGGGGCTGACTAGCGATATCCATATCTTGGCGGGATGTCGGCAGGGTCTCAAGAGCTGATTAGGAGCGCCGGACTTGACGGGTCGGCCTCCCCGGTTTCCATGAGCTGATCACCAGCTGTGAACCGTCCAGTGTGACATACGCCGCTTCCTGAATGTCGATACAGAAGAGATGAAAAGGACCTGGAGGAACATCAACTTGGTCTCGGAACCATTCTTTGGTCTCCATGCTGGCTTCGATCGCCGTCCCCGTGATCTTGGCGTCGCCTTCTGAAAGAGTGATGTCGAGCGGGGCGGTGTGAAGAGACATCCTTGGGTCGTGGATTAGGTCCCGCGCTTTCACTGTTCCGGGCATCGAACCGATCCAGAGATTCTCTCCGATTAGGAAAGCCTCAATCCCGGAGAGGCGAGGAGTCCCGTTAGCGCGAAGAGTCCCCAGGACAAGGTGCTTATGGGCCTCGATCCGTTCCCGAATAGCATTCGCGAGGACCGGAGCTTCTTCCTCGAATTGATTCCAGTCGGCCATCAGCTGAAGCTAAGCAGACTCGGACACCCGATGGCGGCTTGATGCAATCATGTTTGAGCCGGTTTCTGGAGACAACAGCCATTGAGGGTTCGAGGGAAGCGGTCGATTCACACCAGGGCGCGGACGAACGCAGTCGTGGCCGCCGCCACGAGGACGACTCCGGCAAACGGAGCTCTGAGTCGGAGAGCAACGGCGGCGCCAGCCAGTCCCGCCAGTCGAGGATCGACTACGAAACTGTTTTCGGAGACAGCGACGGAGGTGAGGACCAGGGCGGCTAGAAGCGGGGTCGGAACCGAGTTCGCAAATCCGCTCAACCGGTCCGGAATCGGTCTTCCTCCCAAAAGGAGAGGGCCAGCCGACTTGAGGAGGTAGGTGGCTATCCCTAACCCGAGAATGGTCACGGTGGGGATGCTCATGGATTGCGTCCTGATGCGAAGACACCGCAGGATGCGGCAATGATTGGGACTCCGGGAGGGGAGAAGGGGACAAGGAGTGCTGCGATAAGGATCCCAGCAGCTGCTGTCCTCCTGCGTCCAGGAGAGTCGAGGCGGGGCCACAGTAGAGCCAGGAACGCGGCCGGAATGGTGGCATCGAGACCCCACTTAGTGATCGTAGAGCCCGATGATCCTACGGCCAGGAACCCGACGAGGGTTGCGGTATTCCAGGAGGTGAACACTGATGACGCGCCGACCAGATAGCCGTATCGGCGCAACACTGGGTCATCCTGGCTCAAAGCGACTGCAGTCGACTCATCAATCATGCCATGAGATACCAAGGCCCTCCACCAGCGGGGTCCACTGAGATACGGCGCCAGGATGAGTCCGAACGCCAACGACCGAATGTTGAGGAGGGTCCCCGCCGCGATAGCGGCCGCTGCGCTTCCTCCGTCGGCTAATACACCCACCGCGGCGAATTGGGCGCTACCCGTGAAGACCAGAGCGGAGAACCCTGCTGCTTCCCACCACTGGAGTCCAGCTCTCTGGCATGCCACTCCAAAGGCGAGACCAAAGGGTGCGAGGGCCAGTCCAATCGAAACTGCCTGACGCCTTATCCGGGATCGGGAGTCTCCGAGCATTGTGGAAGATTACGCGGAAGAGGCTCTGATCCACTGATCCTTCAGCAGTTTTCCTTGACGCGCCGTTAACGGATGCCGGGAAGTCCAACTGTGAGGTTGACTAGAAGGTACGCTCAAGAGGTGAATGCACCACCGATCACCGTTGGACTACCAGTAGGTACGTCGCCTCCATTTCGGAACAATCGCTTGATGCGTGGGATGGCCAGAACGATCGGCGTCGAAGTTGGCTGGGTTGTCGATCATTACACCGGGTTGTTCCCACAAGAAGCCTGGGAGAAGAACCTCATCAAGCGGAGCAAGAACGACTCAGGCAGGTATTTCGATTGGCAGGTAGTGGCTGGTCGAATGTCTCGCTCGAAGCTCTCGTTGGGGGTTGGGGTCACTGAGGCGATAAGGCGTCATCCTGTGACGTTGGCGCAAGCTGCGTTAACCATGTCGCATCTCTCTAACAAGCCCTTCATCCTGGGAATAGGCGCGGGCGAAGCAGAGAACCTGATCCCATACGGCCTACCGTTCGATCGGCCGGTTGCTCGACTTGAAGAGGCTCTCCAGATAATCCGAGAATGCTTCGATTCGTCGGGCCCGATCGATTTTGACGGCAAGTTCTTCCGGTTGGACCGGGCGACGATGAGTCTTGGACCAGGAAGAGGCGGCAAGCCTCGTATCTGGATCGCGGCACACGGGACTCGTATGCTGCGGCTCACCGGGAAATACGGTGACGGTTGGCTCCCTACGATCCCTATGAGTCCGAAGGTATATGCGGGTTCCCTGGGAGTGATCAAGGCTGCCGCTGAGGATGCGGGACGTCGCGTCGAGTCAATCACTCCGGCTATGCAGGTGTTCTATGTGGTTGCCTCTTCACGCCGGACTGCTGAGAAGTACCTGGAACACCCCTCCATCAAATATCTGTGTCTGTTAGCCCCCGAGTCCGTTTGGAGGCGAGCGGGCTTGACGCATCCTCTCGGAGAAGGTTTTCGAGGATTCGTTGATGTGGTCCCCGCTTACCTATCGCGGGAAGAGATCATGACTGCAATCGAGAAAGTCCCAGCCGAGTTTGCAGCTAGCCAGGTGATTTGGGGCACTGCTGACGACATCGTGTCGTCTATCCAAGCTCTCGCCGAAGTTGGCCTGAGACACGCGGTGTTGGCACCGGTATCGCCGATGGTTTCTCGAAAAGCCTTGGCTCACACTGCTCGGACTCTTCCGGGGATAGTCAGACGCTTGCGTACTGGGAATTGACGACTTATTTTCCGGGGGTTTTCGGCGCGAGAGAGGTTTCCCGGCAGCCCAATCTGTGTTGTTGGCCTTCGTTGTCCTGAGATGGCGGAGTCGTGGGTCTTCTCTTGGAGGCTTCCCGCTTCGAGAAATCAGACTTGTTGAAGCTGGGGCGTATGTCGTTGACATGGTCGAAGACGATGTGTTCCTTCTTCTTCTTTCCCATGCAGACAGGCTACCGGGGGGTGTTTACGCATTCTCGAAATTCGGTGGAATTGTGAGGATCGGGAGCCCACCGGGGAGAGAATCGATGAGGAGCGAAATCGGCAGAGAGCTTCTTAGCCGATGGGAGGGAGAGCGACCGGAGGGGACTTAACAGCTTCCCGTGCCGCGAGCCAGGTCGTGATAGGTACTGCCGCTATCAGCCCTATGGAACCGACGAGAGTCCGGATGATCTCCAATGCTACGACTTCTGAACTCGCTATCACTAGAAGGGGTAGTGAAGAGAGACTCAGGAGCACCATTAGGGGAAGAGAAACCCCGGCGTAGGCAAGGAGGAGAGTGTTTACCATCGAGCCAATATGGGCTCGTCCCACGCGGATACCCGATTCGTAGAGCTGTTTGGCAGAGAGAGAAGGATTCGCTTCGTAAATCTCGGTGACGGCGGAGGCTTGGGTCACGGTTACATCGTCGAGGGCTCCGATCGCTCCTAGGACGATCCCAGCCAGTAGCAATCCTTGGAGGTTGATCCCCGGGAGGTCGAGGAGGTAGAAAGCCTCTTCGGAAGTGAGTCCGGAGAAGTGTGCAAGTTCCACGGTGACCCAAGAGAGCCCGACGGTCAACGCTAATGCGGCAATCGCTCCGACGGCTGCTACATGCGTAAGCGGGCCGTAACCGTGAGCTAGATAAAGAGCCAACAAGGCCAGAGCACCGCCGCCGATCAATGCCACCAGCATGGCATCTTTCCCGGCGATTATGGCCGGGAGAATGAAGAAGAACAGCACCAGGAGGCTCAACGCCAATCCGACTAGCGCGGCCAAACCTCGTTTCCTTCCCAAACCGATTACGAAGAGTGCGAAAGCGAAGAGCACTAGACCTAGGAGGTCGATCCGGTCGCGGTCGTAGTACTGGTACAGAGTGTTCTCTTCAGCATCGACTGTCACGGATAGAAAGACTTCCTCGCCTGCTCGAAGTGGCGGTCGGATCTCGTCTCCGCCTGCCTCGTAATCGAAACGTTCTACAAGGCTCTCGCCGTCCTTGGAAGTCGAGACGTCAAAAGAAACAAGTCGGCATTCCATTTCAGGCGCATAGCTACACGGTGCCGTGCTGGCCTCTACGACGGTCGCTCTCACCATTTCCTCGGCATATCCGAGGAACTCGATGTTGGCTTTTGCGCTGTCTCCGGGATGCACGATGATCATCCCGCCAGCCAGGACAACTGCGATGATGAAGACGAAAGCCGCCATCCCGCGAGGAAGGGGCATCCGTCGTTTGTCCGAGCCGACGAAGATCTCGAAGTCGCCACCGTTCATTGGGCGATGATACCAAGGGGTCCGGTGAGGGACACCTGGAGGGTGTGTGCTTGAGAATGCGGGATCGGGATTGTTCGAAACATTGCCACGAAAGAGTCGTTTGGTGTTCGTATGGTGGCCCAGTTCTTAGGTCGCTTAGCTCCCCTTGGTTGAGGGATCCTGCGCTGGGAGTGAATCAACCGCCGAGGTTGCCCAGGCGACACCATGCTCGGGATCTTCGACTGCTAGGCGAAGATGCCAGCCGGTTTCGTCACCGTCGCTCCAGAGAAGCCAGTTCAGCTCGTCGAGGGTTGTACCCAAATCTTGGGGATCGACGGGCCAATCGAAGCCGGTCAACGCTGCTGCTGCCCACCAAGCGCCGAAACGACCGGCAGCGGCTCCGCGCCGTCTCCCCAAAGCTCCACCGCAAGCAGCTGCCCAGGCCATCCACTCCAACGCCTCGCATGGATTCACCTTCGCTACTCCGAATTCCCGGGCTCCTAGAGCGGCAATCGCGTCCAGGGCTCCTCCTTCTACTGCGCGAGTTTCTCCTCGCCCGGTCGACTCCTCGACCCATGGCGCGGTGAGTAAACGGAGGGGTTCTTCAACTTCGGGGTCGGAGAAGACGATTGGGCGGGTGTCAATTCTTGTCGTTGAGAATCTCGGCGAAGGAGGTGCAGGGAATTCGACTCGATCTGTCTTGTACTCGGCGGTCTGATAACGGGGTTCCCAATCCGATATTTCGAATGGTATCTCTAGCACTGACGGATCAACATCTCCCGATATTCGCTCGCCTCGAATGACTCTTTCGTGAGCGAACATGGACCTGGCTGGTCCCGGATCGAGATGCGGCTGGGTCTCTTCCCAGGTCAACCTTTGGGCGGCGACCTCGGTCAGCGGTCCCAAGGTGAAGCGAGTGGGACCTTCGTTAATCATGGCAGCGGCCAATTCAGCGGGCCCTTCGAGAGCAAGCCGGTAGCGGACGTGTTCGTCGACTCCCCAGAGCTGCTTCCCCCGCTCCAAGGCGGCTGAGAAATGAAGACGGACCTCCACCATCGCCTCCCACATTCGGGCTTCACACCAACCGTCGATTATCCGAAGCAGAGCATCGGTGTCGGAGGCTTCGATTGCGGCAAGGGTCTTTGAATCCATGGGATTATTCGAAATGGCGTATCTGTGTGTTGAGGCTAGCTCGTGGAGAACGCTCTCAGCTTCTCGCGAGGAACGTGCGGTGAGATCCCATTTCGTCTGTCGTCCGGGAAGTGGCAGAACGAGGAGAAGAATCCAAGTTCGCCTCCGGGCACCGTCTATCGAGGTAAAGAGGCGACTATTCGCCTCTGAACAGACGCGTGATCACGGCCGCTATCAGAGAGAGGACAACGCTCACAACCAACATTGAGGAGATTGGAGCGAAAATTCGCGAGTTCTCCCCCCGGATTTGGATGTCTCCGGGGAGATGCCCAAACCACGAGTACCAAGTCTCCGGGACGAAACGACTCAAGAATCCAATGGCTGCGATGGCGAGACCCACCCAGATGAGCGTCGTGCCAGGCTTCATAGAGTCAAGGTTCTTCGGTTGGCGGATTGTCTCCGGGTTCCCGCGGGCCTGTGCGGATGCTCTTTGCCCACCCGGTCACTGTTTCGCCGACCGCGTTTGCCAAACCGATCCCGGCCTCTTTGAGTTCGTTCCGGACCACTGAATCTTGAGCGGCTCTCCCCATCGTTCGGAAAGCAGCGATGACGGCAGAGCCAATTGTGTTGAGTGCGTCTTTGATCTGCTCGGAGGCCGGAGTGTCTTCGGTTCCATATTCTGCTCTCACTCGGTGGCGTACGTTCGCCCAGTGCCTAGAGGCCTGTTCCCAAGAGTCGGTAGGGCTTTCGGAATTTTGCCAAGAGTGGCCGGTAGGATCGTCTGTGTGTTGGTTCACCTTCTAGATGGTACCTACGAGATGTTCCGTGCGTATTACGGAGTCCCGGCACGTCGGTCACCCGACGGACGGGAGGTGGGGGCGGTCCGGGGAGTGATCGAAACCACCATCCCGCTCTTGTCGGATCCGAGCGTTACTCACATTGCCGTAGCAACCGACCATGTGATCGAGTCTTGCCGAAATTACCTCTACGAAGGTTATAAGACGGGGGAGGGGATGGAACCCGAACTCTGGGCGCAAAAAGACCTGGTTGAGGAGGCTTTTCGGGCTCTGGGGATGGTTGTCTGGCCTGTTGTCGAATTCGAGGCGGACGACGCCCTCGCTACAGCAACGAGAAGATGGAAGGCTCAGGTGGACCAAGTGGTGATCCTCTCACCCGACAAGGACCTGGCTCAGTGTGTTGAGGGGGAACGAGTAGTCACCTTCAATCGGAGAGACCGAATCCGTTTTGATGAGAAAGCAGTCATAGAGAAGTTTGGTGTGCTGCCGCGTTCGATACCTGATTATCTCGCTCTTGTTGGGGATTCTTCCGACGGAATACCCGGTTTGCCAGGATGGGGGGCGAAGTCGACGGCGGCGGTGCTGGCCAGATACGTGCATCTGGAAGCGATCCCGCCATCGTCGGAAGATTGGGATGTTCAGGTGAGGGGAGCGAGCAGGCTGGCGGCCGCCCTCACGGAGAGACATCAAGACGCTGAGCTATTCAAGATCCTCACCACGCTCCGGACCGATGTCCCCATTTCCGAGAACTTGGAGGACCTGCGTTGGAGGGGAGTGGATCGCCCGAGGTTCGAGGCGCTTTGCCAAGACCTCGGTTTCGAGTCTCTTCTCAGAAGGGAGCTACCTCGACGATAACCGGTCTGGTTTGAGCCGAGGCTCTTGGGGTCTTCACCGTCGGTTGTCGGTGTCAAGGCGGGCGGTCCGAACCGAGTCATCGAACTGATTAAGGGGGCCGGGTCGATTCCGAGGCCTTCTTTAGGATCTAGTCCCTCCGCTGATACCAGTAGCGATAGGCCTCGGTGAATCCAAGGCTCTGGTAGAGACAAATCGCCGGTGTGTTCGACGAGACGACCTGAAGATACGCGTGTTCCGCTCCGAGCTCTGAACCCCAAGCAAGAGCTGTCTGGACTATTCGGGTTCCTAGCCCTCGTCTTCGGGAGTCGTTGTCGACCACCACGTCGAATATCCCTACCCAACCCGAGTCGTAGACAGCTAATCCGATTGCCTTAGTTTCAATTGAAAACAGTGCGTGGTCGCGGTCAAGAGCTGAGAGGCTTTCTCTGATCTCAGAGGCACGGAGTTCAGAACACGCGTTGAGGGTCTTGTAGTCGTCGACCCATCCTGCAGTGACTGCACGACGTATGGTGACTTCAGGATCGAGGAGGCCCACACATTGGTCTGTCGACATCACAGAGACTTCTATGCTCTTCTCGTATCCGCGTGCCCAGAGAAGGTCGTCGAGTTCAGCATCGAGTTCTGTGAGACGGAAAGAGACTTCCCTTGACCGGTTGCGGTAGCGATGTTCTACGGATTCGACGGAAGCGAACAGATCGTAAGGGACTGTTCCAAACGTCGTGACGCTGTTAAGTCTTCCGACCGCTCCGCGCCCCAACGATCCGATCCATTCCTCGATCCTGAACGTTTCGGTCGCTGGCATAGCGCGAATAGCTCTCGACTCGATCTCTCTAATGATGTTCATGAGGCTCTGACCGCATAGAAGACGAATTCCCATTTCCTGTGATGATGATTCTGGCAGGAGTATCTCAAGCGGAGTCTCGACAACACAACCGAATATGGGGCAGTCTCAGTCTTCGTAACCGGAATAGATGATGTCGAAACGTTCGGCGCAGTCGGAACACCTGTAGGCAAGCGGCGTCCCAGGGAGGATTGGCTCGTCCGGCGGGAGATAGGTGAGTAGGTGGGCCACGCCACCGCATTCCACGCACTGGATAGTTGTCTCCATGTGATCGAGCCTACCCCAATATGCTGGCTTAGCTAGTGGATTGAACTGAAAAGCAGCTGAAAACTGAACGGATCAGTTCGAAACCACCGGCTTGCGTTCCGACAACAGGATGGTCACTCCGATGAGTCCTGAGACGATAGATCCGGCGAAAATCCCGATCTTGGCAGCGGCCGACATTCCGGGGTCGCTGAAAGCAAGAGCCGTGATAAACAAGGCCACCGTAAACCCAATCCCTGCCGTCGCCGCGACCCCGATCATCTGGCGCCACGTGGTTGACTCGGGGAGTCTCGCTATCCCAAGTTTCACTGCGAGCCACGAGAAGAGTGAGATCCCGACGGTTTTCCCCAGTACCAGTCCAACCCCTGTCGCGAGAGCCAGCTTCTGAAAGCTGGACGTCTTGATCCCGGTTTCGCCAAAGTTCACCCCCGCGTTGGCGAGCGCAAAGACTGGGATCACGATGAAAGAGCTCCATACCGTCAGTCGTCTCTTGTAGCGGACCAGTGGGGCTGTGGATTCTCGGGCGATCTCGGCGAGTTCAAAAGCCTCGTAGTCGGACTGCTCGCGGAGAAGCGGAGTCTCGTCCTCGGCAGGGTAGGTGTCGAGGATCATCCGAGCCTTTACGTCTAGTTCCTTCACTCCGTACATCGGCAACGCTGGCGTCAAGAAAGCGAGAGCCACACCAGCGATCGTGGCATGGACTCCCGACATTAGGAAGCAGTACCAGACCACAACCGCCATAGGAATGTAATAAATGTGGCTCCGAATACCGGCTCGAGAAGCCACATGAACGGCCAGCAGTCCGCCCAGCCCCAATGAAAGCCATACTCCGCTCAACGAGGTCGTATAGAAGAACGCTATGACCAGGATCCCGCCGAGATCGTCGGCGACAGCGAGTGTTAGTAGGAAGATCTTCGCCCCCGACGACACCCGTCGGCCCAGCATCGACAGGACTCCGATCGAAAAAGCGATATCTGTGGCAATCGGAATACCCCAGCCTGCGCTCGCTGGTTCGAAACCTCGAACGATCATCAGGTAGACGAAGGCCGGGAAGATCATCCCTCCCAAGGCTCCTATCAACGGCAGAGCGGCCGCTTTCGGGTCTCTAAGGTCTCCGAGAATGAGAGAGTGCTTCACTTCGAGTCCGACCACGAAGAAGAAAACCGCCATCAGCCCATCATTGATGAACTGCATCAGCGTGAGTTGGAGACTCCAATCTCCGAATCCCACAGAGATCGGAGTGTTCAAGAAGTCCTGATAGGCGGGGTAGTGGCTTGAGTTGGCAAGCCAAATGGCGAGCAAGGCAGCGGCCAACATCAAGCCACCGGCCGATGACTCGATCTGAATGAAGGCTTGAATGGGCCTTACAAAGGTTTTTGGAACGAACCGACCCGAATGGATCCAGGTCTTGTGCATCCGTTCGGTGTCAGGCATGTCTCCGGTTATACCCCTATGGTCTTACCTGTGGACTTGAGGATGTCACACGCCTCGACCAGCCTCGCCGTCATGTTGGATTCGCCTGCCTTCAGGTATGAACGTGGATCGTAGAATTTCTTGTTTCCGACGTCACCGTCGACTTTCAACACACTGTCGTAGTTGACGAACATGTGATGGGCGATCGGGCGGCTGAATGCGTATTGCATGTCGGTGTCGATGTTCATCTTCACCACGCCGTAATCGAGGGTTTCGTGGATCTCCGCCACGCTCGATCCGGACCCACCGTGGAAGACGAGGTAGTGACGCTTGTCTTTCCCGTAGACCTTCTCCATCGCCTTCTGGCCTTCTTCGAGGATCTCCGGCTTCAGGGTGACTGCACCTGGCTTGTAGACACCGTGGACATTCCCGAACACCGCTGCCAGAAGATATAGGCCTCGTGCTCCGGTACCTAGTACTTCTGCTGTCCGGACCATGTCTTCGGGAGAGGTATACAGCTTGGACTTGTCGATGTCCTCGTTGTCCGTGGTGTCTTCGACTCCTCCGACAATACCGATCTCCAGTTCGAGGATTATGTCGAGAGCGGAGCACTCATCCAGCAAAGCGGACGCCAGCTTCAGATTCTCCTCAAGTGGGATATCTGAGGCGTCCAACATGTGGCTCTGGAATAATGGCCTCCCGGTCTTCTCTCTCCACTCCTTTGAGATGGCGAGAAGAGGCCGGACGTAAGTATCGACCTTGTTCGGCTGGCAGTGGTCGGTGTGGAGGGCGATGTTCACCGGGTAGCGATCGGCCACCACATGGGCGAACTCGGCCAGAGCGCGGGCTCCCAACGGCATATCCTTGTTCCTCTGACCGGAAAGAAACTCGGCACCACCGGTGGAGCTTTGAACGATGCCGTCCGACTCGGCCTCAGCGAATCCCGTTAAGGCCGCGTTCAACGTTTCGCTGGAGGTGACGTTAATGGCGGGGAATGCGAACTTACCCTGGCGGGCCGCGTTCAGCATCTCCCGATACTTTTCCGGCGTTGCTATAGGCATGACTGCTCCTGTCAGAGAAATGTCTGAGCAAAAGCTAGTCGAGACCGCCGAAGAATCAGATTCCGATCGGGGATCTTGTGTCAAGATTCCAGTCGGGTGGGGTCTCGATTGTCGAAAAGGCTCGAAGAGTGTGCGAGAACTGCCAACGGTGGGGATTCTCAGGGTCCTTCAGCGGCCGGAGAGGTACCTATGGATTGCTGAGATCGGCTTCTTCGGGCGTATGCTGTTCTAGTGCGCCGTGTTCGGCGCAACGACAAGATGGCTTTTGTAGCCTCGAGTCGCGGTCGAGTTGGCCGAAGGATCGGTGTACTCCGTGTCCCCGCTACGCCGGGACCTTCGACTCCCCGGCTTGGCTGACTCGGTTGAAGGGCCATCCCAACTGAGTCTGGAGTTAGGAACACCGGTGTCTGAATTTGCCACTCTCGAAGGCAGCGAGGCCACCGCTCGAGTCGCGCACGCTCTGAGCGAGGTCATTGCCATTTATCCCATCACCCCATCCTCGGCGATGGGCGAATACGCGGACGCATGGTCGGCGAAAGGACAACCCAATGTCTGGGGTGTTGTCCCGGATGTTACGGAAATGCAGAGCGAGGCCGGAGCTGCCGGTGCCCTTCACGGGGCCCTAACCGGCGGCGCCCTCACCACGACTTTCACCGCTTCGCAAGGTCTCCTCTTGAAGATCCCCAACATGTTCAAGATTGCGGGAGAACTCACTCCAGCTGTAATCCATGTGGCAGCAAGGTCTATCGCGACCCATGCCCTATCCATCTTCGGAGACCACTCCGATGTAATGGCTGCGCGTTCCACAGGATTCGCGTTGCTCTGCTCACACAGTGTTCAAGAAGCTCAAGATATGGCTCTTGTGGCTCACTCCGCGACGCTTCGGAGCCGGGTTCCGTTCATGCATTTCTTCGATGGTTTCCGGACTTCGAGTGAAGTCTCGAAGATCGAGCTCGTATCGAACGACGTGATGCTCCAGATGATGGACATGGATCGGGTCTTCGAGCACAGGATGCGGGCACTGAACCCGAACCATCCCGTGCTCAGAGGGAGTGCGCAAAACCCCGACGTGTTCTTCCAAGCCAGAGAGGCCTGCAACCAGTTCTACGAGGCAGTCCCAGAGATTGTTCAGAAAGAGATGGACAAGCTATTCGAGCTCACTGGTCGCAGATATCACCTCTTCGACTATGTCGGCGACCCGAAAGCCGAGAGGGTTGTGATCCTGATGGGTTCAGGGGTCGGAGCCGCTCGAGAAGCCGTTGAGAAGATGAACGAAGAAGGAGAGAAAGTCGGACTCCTAGCGATCCACCTCTTCCGCCCATTCTCGCTCGAGGCCTTCAAGAACGCCTTGCCCGAGACCGCCAAGAAGCTTGTGGTCCTCGACCGGACAAAGGAACCGGGAGCGACCGGAGAGCCTTTGTATCAAGAGATCGTGACTGCTCTCTCTGAGATTGGCCGCCAGGCGTCTGTGATCGGTGGGCGGTATGGGCTCTCCTCGAAGGAGTTCACTCCTCCCATGGTTGTGGCTGCCCTTAACGAGTTGAACCAACCCGACGCGAAGAAGCACTTCACTGTGGGGATTCGCGACGACGTGACCCATTTGTCTCTTGAATACGACGATTCCTGGGAAGAATCCAAAGACGTCGTCAGGGCGGTTTTCCACGGTCTGGGTGCCGATGGAACCGTGGGAGCCAACAAGAACTCTGTGAAGATCATCGGCGACAACACGAAGCTCTATGCCCAGGGCTATTTCGTCTACGACTCGAAAAAGTCGGGTTCGAGAACGGTATCGCATCTTCGTTTCGGGCCTCGTCCCATCAACTCCACCTACCTGGTTTCGAAGGCGACGTTCCTGGCTTGTCACCAATGGAATTTCTTGTCGCAATTCGATGTGTTGGCCGAGGCGGCTCCGGGTGCGACATTCCTGATCAACAGCCCTTACGGCGCTGATGAGGTGTGGGAGGAGATGCCTCTCGATGTTCGGAACAAGATCATCTCCCTTGGGCTCGAAGTCTATGTCATCGATGCGGCTCGAATTGCGAGAGACGCTGGGTTGGGTGGGCGAGTCAACACGGTCCTCCAAACCGCGTTCTTCGTCCTTTCCAAGGTCCTTCCCAAAGACGAGGCGATCGCGGCGATCAAGGAAGCGATCAAGAAGACCTACGGGAAGCGGGGAGAGACAGTTGTAGCCAAGAACATGACGGCGGTGGACGCTGCGTTATCCGAGCTTCACAGGGTCGAAGTCCCGGAGAAAGCTTCGCCAGAAGAAGAAACGGCGTTCTCGAACTACGGAATCGATTTTGGGAATGCTCCCGATTTCGTGCAGAAAGTTACGGCAGTGATGATGGCCGGGAAGGGCGACCTATTGCCCGTCTCGGCGATGCCAGTCGACGGGACTTTCCCGACCGGGACAACACAGTGGGAGAAGCGTTCTATTGCCCCGGAGATTCCGATCTGGGATCCAGAGTTGTGCATCGACTGTGCCAGATGTGCCCTTGTTTGCCCTCATGCTGCGATTCGGATCAAGGCCTACGATCCAGAGGATCTTCCTGATGGTCTTCCCTTCAAGGAAGCTACGGGGAAAGAATGGGCCGGGAAATACGTCACCATTCAGGTTGCCCCGGACGATTGCACCGGGTGTGGGGTCTGCGTAGACATCTGCCCAGGAAAGTCGAAGGAAGAGGCTAAGCGCAAGGCGATCAATATGGAGGAGAAGCTCGACCATCTCGAGATCGAGCGGAAACGGTTCGCCGATTTCCTCATGATCCCAGACTTCGATCGGTCGGAGCTCCGGCTCGATTCGGTTAAGGGATCGCAGCTGGCTAGGCCGTTGTTCGAATTCTCCGGTGCTTGCGCCGGATGTGGTGAGACTCCCTATGTGAAGCTGATGAGCCAGATGTTCGGTGACCGTGCTGTTGTGGCCAATGCCACCGGATGCTCATCGATTTACGGAGGAAACCTCCCGACGACTCCCTGGACTACTAACGAGGACGGACGTGGACCGGCCTGGTCGAACTCGCTGTTCGAGGACAACGCCGAGTTCGGTCTAGGAATGCGGCTGGCCTATGACGCTCTTGAGAAGGAAGCGAAGGTATTGGTTCAAGAACTCGCTTCCCAACTCGGCGATTCGGCGGAGGCTCTTCTGTCCGCTGATCAATCCGAAGAGAGTGGGATCGCGGAGCAGAGAGATCGAGTCGAGACACTCAAGAAACAACTTGCGGGGATCGACAGCCCGTCGGCAAGAAGACTGGAGGCGGTCGCGGAGTATTTGGTCAAGACCTCCGTGTGGATCATCGGCGGCGACGGCTGGGCCTACGACATAGGGTTCGGCGGGCTCGACCATGTTTTCGCATCCGGAAGGAACGTGAACATCCTGGTCCTCGATACAGAGGTGTATTCGAACACCGGTGGACAAGCCTCGAAAGCAACGCCTCGGGCGGCGGTGGCCAAATTCGCGGCCGGAGGAAAACTCACGGGCAAAAAGGATCTCGGGCAGATCGCGATGAGTTATGGGAATGTCTACGTTGCTCAAGTGGCGATGGGGGCGAATATGAACCAGGTGGTCAAGGCTTTCGCTGAGGCCGAAGCTCATCCGGGCGTTTCGTTGATCATCGCGTACAGCCCGTGCATCGCTCACGGGATCGAGATGCAGACTCAGATGACCCATCAGAAGGAAGCTGCAGAGTCGGGTTACTGGCCTTTGTTCAGATACGACCCGGCGCGCGAAGAGCGTGGAGAGCCCGGACTCCGTCTTGACAGTCGGAAGCCGACAATTCCGTTCTCGGACTACGCAGCCAAAGAAGTTCGATTCTCGATGCTTCAGAAGGCGAATCCGAAACAAGCGGAGGAGCTGTTCAAACTGGCTCAGCAGGACATTGACAACCGATGGAATCTCTACGAACAGATGGTGAATGTCCATCGCACCGCAGAGTTCACGGAGATGGAGGAATGACGGTGGATCTAGGGACCAAATATCTCGGTTTGACCCTCGCCAATCCGGTGGTGGCTGCTGCTTCTCCCGCTACTGGCGAAATCAATCGGCTGAAGGGGCTTGAGGAAGCAGGGGTCGCGGCGGTGGTCCTTCCCTCGCTTTTCGAAGAGCAAATTGAGCACGAAGCGATGGCGTTACATCACGGACTCGACTACGGATCTGACTCGTTCCCAGAAGTCAT
>CAYTVW010000008.1:0-17507 GCA_964441865.1 uncultured Acidimicrobiaceae bacterium | reverse complement strand
CTCTCCTCAACATTATGGGACGCATCGACAGTCCCACAGCGGGCTCATACCGATTCGAGGGCCGTGAAATGAGAGAGGCCGGGCAGAAGGACCTAGCCGCTATTCGTGCTACGAGAATCGGATTCGTATTTCAGACGTTTCACCTAATCGAGTCTCTCAACGCCATCGACAATGTGTCGGTGGGAGGGAAGTATTCCGGTACCCCGAGGAGGGAGCGTTACCGGCAGGCTGAAGGGCTAATTGGGGTCGTCGGGCTGGAGCATCGGATCACTGCCTACCCATCGACCCTATCGGGTGGAGAGTGTCAGAGAGTCGCGATTGCCCGGGCGTTAATGGGGGAGAAGAGCCTCCTCCTCTGTGACGAGCCGACGGGGAACCTCGATGAGGCGAATACGCGATCGATAGCCGATCTCCTCAAGGGTTTGAGCCGGGAAGGCGTTGCGGTGGTGGTCGTGACCCACGACTCGGAAGTAGCGAACGAAGCAGACAGATCGTTCCGGATCTCCGATGGGCGGATCACATGAAAAGACGGTTGGAAAACCTCCTTGAGATCGTCAACCAAGTGGTTTCGAATCCGCGTCGCCTCATATTCCAGGCGGTGTCGTTTGCTCTCGGAGGAGGCCTGCTCACCATGGCGGTGAGTCTTGGGTTCACGGCCTCAAACCAGGTGGCTAAGAGTTTCGACGCTCTTCGAGCGACAGAGGCACAGATTGACGGTCCGGGGGTCGACGCCTCGACGTTGCCAACCGATTATCGGGAACGTTTGCTTGGCATCGAAGGAGTGGAAGACGCTGTTTTATTGGCAACCTACGAGAGTGGGAGGATTTCGACATCAGTCTGGGGGACGGATCCGGTGTCGGTATCGGTCGTCTCGGTTGACGCCGCTGGTTGGGAGACGCTTGGGGCGCGGGTTAGAGGGCGTTTCCCAGTCGACATGTCCGGGGGTCCGTTCGCTGCTGTAGGAGAGGTGACCGCGGAGCGCCTCGGGATCACGGATGTCGATGGGTACCGGTCAATCTGGATCGAAGGCGTGCCAGTAGTGGTGGCGGCGATAATCGACGACGGTGGTCGGGAAAGGTCTCTGACGGAGACCGTGGTGGTCGAAGGCGACTGGATAGGGACGGTTATCCCTCAAGATACTCGGAGGATCTTGATGGGGGTTGCACCAGGAGCCGGGGAGTACGTTTCCGGTGTGGCCGCCTCAGTCTTGGTCCCCTTTGCTCCAGAATCTGTATGGGTGATGGCTCCACCTGATCCAAAACGATTCCGCGTTGAGTTTGAGAGCGGTGTGAACTCCGCGCTGTTGGGTTTTGGGATGCTTTCGGTGGTTTTGGGAGCCTTGGTGGTGGCGGCGGCCAGCTCCATGTCTGTGATATCCAGGACATCCGAGTTCGGGCTTCTCAGGGCGTTAGGCGCGCGCGGAATCGACGTTTTCACTCAGGTTCTGGGGGAGGCGGTGGTGGTCGGGCTTGCTGGCGGTGTCGCCGGGGGAAGTCTCGGTGTCCTGGGGACGATTTGGGTGGCGCACGCTCGTGACTGGTTACCGGTGATCGACCCGCGGACGATCTTGGTCTCAACAATCGGGTCGGCTGCCGTGGCGGCCGTTGCTGGAATCTGGCCCGCGATTCGGGCAGCTCGGATCGACCCTGTGAGAGCACTCAGGTCGGGATGATTCCCCACAACCTGTGACGAACCCCCGGGAATGCAACTAGGTTTGGGCTATGAGATTCGGAGCGTTTGTCCCTCAAGGATGGAGACTCGACCTGGTCGGTGTCCCCAAGGAAGAACACTGGCCGACCATCGTTGATGTGGCCAAGACGATTGAGGCCTCAGGGTTCGAATCGTTGTGGGTGTTCGACCACTTTCACACTATCCCGGTCCCCACCCAGGAAGTCACCTATGAAGCATGGACTCTCATGTCGGCATTAGCCGCAACCACTGAGACTGTGCGACTCGGCCAGATGTGCACCTCCAACTCTTATCGGCCCCCCGCCTACCTTGCCAAGGTGGCAGCATGTGTGGACGTGATCAGCAGGGGACGCCTCGAAGTGGGGATCGGAGGCGGATGGTATGAACACGAGTACCTCGGGTATGGATACGAATTCCCCAAAGCTTCGGTGAGGCTCTCTGAACTCGAAGAGGCCGTGCAGATCATGATTCGAATGTGGACGGAAGACGAAGTGGTCTTTGAAGGTGAGCACTATCAACTGGCGGGAGCGATCTGTCGTCCGAAACCGATTCAGAAGCCTCACATCCCGGTCTGGATCGCAGGCGGGGGAGAGAAGATGACACTTGGTATCGCGGCCCGGTTCGCTCAGTACACCAACTTTGGATGGTCGTTCGAGGAGTTCAAACACAAGATCGAGATTCTGGCGGGCCACTGTCGGAAGATTGGACGCGACTTCGATTCGATTGTCCGATCGTCGAATTTCTCTCTGGTCTGCGCTTCGAACGAAAAAGAGGTGAATGAGAAACTCGACTGGATACAAGATCGGTACCGCCACTTTGTATCGGAAGAGAAAGCGGCTGAGATCCGGGCTGATTTCGCATCGAACTCGGGGACTCCCGAACAGATTGTGGAGATGCTTCGAGCCTGGAAACGGGAAGGCCTTGACTACGCCATAGTTGTGATGCTCGAATCCGCGAATGATCGAACTGGGCTGGAACTGTTCGGCCGGGAAGTGATCCCGGCGATGAAAGATTGAAGATGGAGGCGTCTCTCGGGCCGGATCGTCCCCATTTGGCGATCGTTGGAATGATGGGCGTCGGGAAGACCACCGTGGCACGCCTGGTCGCAGACCGTCTCGGACTGCCTCTGGTCGACACTGACGCCGAGATCGAATGCCAGCTGGGGGCAAGCGGGAAAGAATACGCAGCCCAACACGGCGTGCTCAGACTCCACGAAAGGGAAACAGAGATCGTCGTCAAAGCCCTCAGGTCTCCCAACTCATCCGTGATCACACCCGCTGCCAGCGCCTTCGACCGGCCGGACCTTCGGGGACTCCTTGCGGATAGATCGATGGTGGTATGGCTGCGGCTGGGGATAGATGGCCTGGAGCGTAGAATGACTTCAGGATTGCATAGGCGTCCTATGACCCATCAAGAACTCGAAGATCGGATGGCGGAACGGGCTCCGTTGTTTGAGTCGACCGCTCATCTCACCCTCGATGCCGATCTAGCTCCAGAAGGCTTGGTCGAGGAGGTTCTGGCTGGAGTCAACCGACGCTTGAAGTCGACTCAATGGCCTATCAAGGGACAATTAGAACCGGGCAAGGAGCGAGATGAGCGAGGCGGTCGGTGACCGACCCCATCAAGACTCTCTCCATGATCCCTGCGCCTCGTCTGCCAACGACGATCAGGTCGGCCTCTAGCGCAGAGCATGCTTCCAGGAGCATTCCGGTTGGGTCACCAATCTCCTCGCGTGTCTCAACGTCGACCCCATCTGCATCGATGGCTTCGAGAGTCTGATTGAGAATCTCCACATGTCCGGTGACTGCTCTGGCGAAGGCTTCGGGGTCCGGCGGAGCTCCTTCGATTCCCCACCATCCTTCTGGGGGGCGGACGACTGTGATCAAGACAACTTTGGCTGAACATGATCTGGCAAGGTCGACTGCATGTTGAGCCGCGTGTGTTGACTGGGGAGAGCCGTCAACAGCGGCCAAGATGAGTTTCGGCCGGAAAGTCGTTTCCATGAGCACCTCCTGTCCAAAAACACTACGCCCTTTTTGAGGATTTCGTGCAAAATATCACAATGTAATCCTCGCCAAGGAATAGGAGTCCTCGTGAAGCCCAAGGTTGTGGTTGCTGAAGCTCTTGCTGATTCGGGTATTGAGCTGATGAGCGAATCGTGTGAGGTCGATGTAGCCGCGGGGTTGGAGCGATCGGAGCTGATGACCCACCTCAAAGACGCTGTTGGGTTGGTTGTTCGCTCGGCGACGAAGGTCGATAAGGAGATGCTCGATGCGGCACCCAATCTCAAGGTGATTGGCCGAGCGGGTGTGGGCGTCGACAACATTGATGTTTCCTACGCCACGCAAAAAGGCGTTCTCGTAGTCAATGCCCCCAACGCGAACACGGTCTCGGCGGCGGAACAGGCGATGGCACTCCTTTTGGCTCAGGCTCGGAACCTTGCCCCCGCTCACGCCAAACTCGTTGCTGGAGTGTGGGACCGCAAGTCGTTCTCAGGCGTTGAACTTCACGGGAAAACCATGGGCGTGGTAGGTCTCGGGAAAATCGGGACACTGGTTGCACAGAGGTGTCTTGGCTTCGGAATGCAGCTACTCGCTCACGATCCTTTTGTGACTGAAGAGAGAGCCAGGCGACTTGGGGTGGAGCTTGTTCCCCTGGATGATCTGGTCGCCCGTGCCGACTTCATCTCGATTCATCTTCCGAAAAACAAGGACACCCTTGGTCTGTTCGGAGCGGAAACTCTTGCGAAATGCAAGAAGGGAGTCCGGATCATCAACACTTCCCGTGGTGGGATTGTCGATGAGGCAGCGCTGGCCGAAGCAATCAAGAGTGGACACATTGGTGGCGCCGGTCTTGATGTCTTCGAGAAGGAGCCGACCACCGAGAGCCCGTTGTTTGGTTTGGATAAGGTCGTCGTGACTCCCCATCTCGGGGCGTCGACTGCTGAAGCCCAGGACAAGGCCGGGACCGATGTCGCAGAAGCCGTGGCGGCCGCACTCCGTGGCGAGCTGGTCCTCTCCGCAGTGAACGTTGACCTGGGTCGGGAAGTCAGTGACGAGGTGAGGGCGAATCTCGAGTTGGCTGAGCAGCTTGGCCGCACGGTCGTCGGTCTCGGCAAAGGATTGTCGGGGACCCTCACTATCCGGGCAGAAGGCCGAATAGCTGCCAACGAACTCCAACCGCTGAAACTAGCGGTCCTCAAGGGCGCTTTGGAGAAGGTCTCGACAGAACCGGTCTCCTACGTCAATGCTCCTGCCCTTGCTGAACAGCGTGGGATCAACATCGAGTTAGTAGCGAGCGAAGAAGCTGTCGAATACGTCTCCCTCATCAAGGTCTCCACGACAGTCGACGGGAACGAGATCTCAGTCGCCGGATCGATTTCGCGCAAGGGCCCAATGATGGTTGAGATCCTTGGTCACGACGCCGAGCTTCCCTTCTCTAAGCACGTTCTTATCGTTCGAAATGACGATAAGCCGGGCGCTATTGGAAGGGTGGGGACTTACCTGGGTGAGCTGGGAGTGAACATCGCCAACATGGTGGTGGGTCGTTCCCAGACGACCGGTGAGGCGGCTCTCATGGGCCTGAACATCGACACCGAGTTGACTACTGAACAAGTCGAAGGTTTCCGGGCTCTTCCGGGGATAGTCGAAGCTCACCACCTAGAACTGGCCTGAGACTTTCAGGGACGCTCCGAGAGTCGTCCTAGAGCCATGCAGTGAGGGTCCAGCCGACGGCGAGTCCGTAGAGACCCGCGACCACGTCGTCGGCTGTGATCCCGAATCCTCCGGGGAGCCGTTCCGAAGCGCTCACTCCTGGAAAACGAGTCTTGAAGATGTCTGCAACACGGAAAACTGCGATTGCAGCAACCGCGGGTATCCCGCATAGACCGATTGTGGAGACGAGGGTCCCCGCCGCCTCATCTACTACCACCCATCCCGGGTCTGCGTGGGAGTCTCCTTGGGTGGAGAACCGTTGGGAAGCCCAGATACTCAGAATCGCCACTCCGAGCGCGGTCGACATCTGAGCGATCCAACCGTGTCGAGCTAGAAACAGCACCACCGGATAGGTGAATAGGGCTGCAAGTGTTCCAGAACCCCCGTCCGATCCGCGAAAGTGACGCAGGATCAATCCAGATCCAAACCAGGAGGCGATGAGACGTCGCATCCAAAAGAGGGTAATCCTCACGAGAGAATCCCGATACCCGACCCTATGATGAGCTTGATGGCGCAACAGCCCAACATCGAAATCCCGCTTGTCCATGTCCCTCGGAAACCCTTGTCTTCGCCCGCGCCAAGGGGTTGGTCAACTGACGATCATCCTGGAGTCTCTGATTATCCGGATGCTCGACCATTCGGGGGGACGTTCGGGACTCCAGCACCAGACGCCGGTTATGCGTATCGAATCATCAGGCATTTCGAGAAAGCTCTCCCGGATGCCCTCGTTGACGTTTTGGCATCTTTGATCACAGCCCGAGCTTCCCTATATGGGAGAGCCCCAATCCCTGAAGACTTGGAAGTGGCCAGGTTTTTGTGCGGGATGTTTGAACAAGCTCCACGCGAGCTGATTATCCGCCGTATCCGATGGATGAAAGCCACCCGGCGTGAGTCATCCAAGGGCAGAACCGCGGTCTCCGAGGTTGAATTGGCACTCCTGGCAGAGAACCCGGCCCGAGTGAAATTGGCAGTTGCCCTTTCCCGTTGAAGCCCGAGCTTCTGTTTCGACTACCGTCAATCGTCTATGAAGATTGTTCGCTTCAAGTCGGGGACCGACATTGCCTATGGCTTGGCCGAGGCGGCAGGGGTGACTCTCTATGTTGGCTCTCCATTCGTTGCGTGGGAGCCCACTGAGACACTGATCCCGTGGAGCTCTGTGAGACTACTGGCTCCTGTGATCCCGTCGAAGGTGGTCTGTGTCGGCAAGAACTACGAGGACCACGCGATGGAGTTCGATTCTGAAATCCCTGATGAGCCGTTGATCTTCCTCAAACCCGCTACCTCGATTGTGGGCCCAGACTCTGAGGTGGTCTATCCCCGTATGAGCCAGAATGTTCATCACGAGGCCGAGCTGGCGGTAGTGATTGGGAAGGTAACCAGGAACGTCAAGGCAGAGGATGCTTCGAAACACATCTTCGGGTACACGGCCGCCAACGACGTGACCGCGCGGGATCTGCAGCGGAAAGATGGCCAGTGGACGCGGGCGAAGGGGTTCGACACTTTCTGTCCTTTGGGACCCGCTATTGAAACGGAGCTTGATCCGCTGGAACGTCTAGCCGTTATAGCTCGAGTCAACGGAGACGTTCGGCAGGCCGGATTCACCTCCGACATGATTTTTGGCGTTGCCGAACTGCTGGAGTTCATTTCAGGAGTGATGACTCTCCTACCGGGCGACGTCATCCTGACGGGGACACCGGCCGGGGTGGGGCCGGTGAATCCTGGGGATCTTATGGAAGTTGAGATTGATGGCATCGGGGTGTTATCCAACCCCGTTGTTGTCAGATAGACGAGAGGACAGAAGAATGACGGTCAGATTGCGGGTGGCGCCATCGCCCACGGGGTATGTCCATGTTGGGAACGTGCGATCCGCTCTTTTCAACTGGCTCTACGCTCGGAGACATGGTGGTGTTTTCATTCTCCGTATCGACGACACCGATGTGGCCCGTTCGGAGACGGAATACGAAGAAGACATTAAGGAAGGTTTCCGTTGGCTCGGGCTCGACTGGGACGAGGGGGTCGATATCGGCGGCCCTTACGGAACCTATCGCCAGTCCGACCGTTTCGAGCATTATCGAGAAGTCGCTCACGACCTGGTGGAGCGCGGCTTGGCGTATTTCGATTCGAGGAGCCCGGAGGAACTAGAAGAACTGAGACAACGGGCAGTCGGAGAGAAGAAGCATCCGAACACCTACATCCGGAAACCGGAGAAGCCAGCGACCTCGGGCGCCATCCGTTTCTCGGTTCCTCAAGATATCCCTGTCGAGTTTGACGATCTGGTCCGAGACCATATGAGATTCGAGGCTGAGACCATTGACGACTTTGTGATTCTCCGTTCCGATGGTGGGCCGACCTATCACTTGGCGTCGACCGTCGATGATGTCGAATACCGGATCAGTCATGTCGCCCGGGGTGAAGACATCCTCTCTTCTACCCCCAAACATATTCTTCTCGCTAGAGCACTTGGAGCGGAGCCCGCGACCTATGCCCACCTCCCACTGTTGTTCGGGCCCGACGGGAAGAAACTGTCTAAACGACACGGAGATGTCTCGTTGAAGGCGTATCGCGAAGGAGGGTATCTGCCTGAAGCAATGCTGAACTTCTTGTCGCTACTTGGGTGGTCTCTGGATGCTGATCGGACCGTGTTCACGGTCGAAGAAGCGATTGCGGCTTTTGACCTGCGGGACGTCTCGAAAAACCCTGCTGTCTTCGACGTCGACAAGCTGGGATGGCTCAACGGTGAATACATAAGGGCACTCTCCGTCGACGAATTCCTCGTGAGGGCGAAAACGATATTGGGGGAGACGTCGGGACCGCGTTGGTCGAGGTTCGAGACAGTGGCTCCTCTAATCCAGGAGCGAACCAAACTGCTCTCCGATATCTCAGACCAGACCGTGTTCCTCGATGACGGTCCAGTCGAATTCGAGGCTCAGTCATGGTCCAAGGTCATGAGTGCCGAGGGCGTCGACGGGGTCCTCGCTGAGGCCGAGAGGCGGATAGATGATCTAGCCGAGTTTTCGGTTCAAGATCTTGAGGCGACCTTGCGGCAGATGCTTGAGGACTTGGGTCTGAACGCTCGGAAAGGGCTCCAACCGATCCGAGTGGCCATAACTGGGTCTACGGTCTCGCCCCCGTTGTTCGAATCGATGGGCGTCCTAGGACGAGAGATCTGTCTTCAGAGGATCGCTCGAGCTCGGGAATTCCTGGCTCAGTCGTAGTGCTTCAGATTGTCCCAAATATCGGCGAGGGATCCCGTCGGTTCCGGGCAGATCCAGATGGGCGATCCGGACTGGTCGTTCTCTACACCAAAGGGTGTGGTTAGTGACGCCACTTCTTCGATGGTTGGGCAGATAGGGGCCAGATCATCAGCGACTGCTCCCACTCCGATGATTGTCCCGTGTTGGGATGGCGGGCCCCAATCCCAGAACGAATTCTGTCCGCTGTACGCCTGGGGGAGCCCGGCTCCGAAGACCTCGAACGCTGATGCCTGACCATACGACTCTGCGAATATCACCGCGTTGTTTTGCTGCTCGGGTGTAAGTCCTGTGTAGACGACACCAATCTGGCCGACGTTCTCTTTCCACCCGACGGTCTCGCCGAGATCTGGGTTGAGTCGCATAGCCAATCCGGCACTGTCGGGTTCCAGGATGGGGAGAGCTACCAGGGATGTCGCCGCCAAAACGATGAGCGTGAACAGAAGCCCCAAACGACGGAATTTGGCTGTCCGTTCTTCGTACCAGATCGAGGCGCCAGCAAAGACCGGAAAGGTGGCTGGGAAGGCGATGTGGGCTCCCCGGCCGAACCACGCGAGGCCGATAGCGAGAATTGGGTATACGAGAGTGAGAGGGCGCCAACGCTTCAGATTCGGGTCGACCCAGATCTGGTAGATCCCGCCAACGAAGGGCACCAGGAGAATCAGAGAGAACATCACCAGGAAGTCACGTGAATACTGCAGAAGCGAACCGGAGCTATCGATCATCGCTTGGGCGACTTCGAGGTAAGGCCAGTCGTTGGCCTGCTGCCAGAGCATCCCAGGGGTAAGGACCGCGGCGGTCGCTAGGAGGCCTACCCATGGCCATATTCCCTTCACGGCCCGAGGACGGAGTATGACTACCAAAGGGATCGAAACGGCCGCTAGAAGGACGATGGTGGGCTTGAAATAGAAGCTGATGCCGAAAGCCAGCCCAAGTCCCATCCACAAGCGAGGCGAGCCCTGATCGAGTATGGCTACCAAAAAGGCGAGGCAGATGGTCCAAGCTAAAGCGTCGAACACTGAGGCTGTGAAAAGGTGACCGGTACTCAAGGCGAAGCCTGAGAATCCCCCAGATAAGGCGGCCACCATCTGACCGACCGGTCGGGCACCCATCCGAGCGGCCATCCAACCGACAAGGAGAACGATTCCCCCAATGCACAACGCGGAAATCACTCGGAGTCCAAGAGGCGAAACTCCGGCCCAATAGTCCACGGCCCGGTTGATCGCGGGGACGGCGGGGCCCTGGTCGATGTAACCCCAGTCGAGGTGGCGGCCGGTCGCCGTCAGGTATAGCTCATCGGTGTGGAACCCATAGCGAGCCCCAGCTGCCACTAGGGCGGTCACGGCAGCGACAGCGATAGCCCACACGGACTGTGAGAGAGGTTCGGCGTTTGACGGCAAGATTGAACGCGTTGTCATCGGGAAACCACTTTACGCTTATCTTCTAGTCTTTTGCAGGTATCCGGCATCCTAAGCTCACGGTGGAGCGGTGTATTGGGGTTCTTCGGAAATCGAGTATCGTCCGTCGACTACGATTCCATGGTCTGCAGTTCGGCCCCGTCGTCCAGCGGTCTAGGACGCCGGCCTTTCAAGCCGGAAACGCCAGTTCGAACCTGGTCGGGGCTGCGATCCTCTCGGATGTACCAATCCGAGACTATTCGATGCGATAAGGGTGTTTCCAATGACGACCTCTTCGAGAAAAACCGAAGATCTCAGGCGGGAAAAGCAACGGGCCCAATACAGGGTTCACATGTTTCTTGGAATTGGAACGTTCTTGTTAGCTATGGGTACTCTCGTAATGCTGGCGACTGGGAGCGAGCCAACCACCACTACTACCGCTCCTTCGAACGAGATCGTGGTGACGGGAGAGACCCTCCCGCCCCAGATAGAAGGCTCACTCGACAATGCGATCGGCATGGACGCGCCCTCGATCAGGGCTACGGGCCTCAACGGTGAGATGATTGAGATTGTTCCGGGGACCAAACCCATCGTCCTCCTGTTCCTCGCCCATTGGTGTGCGCCATGTCTCACTGAAGTGCCGGTTGTCCAAAGCTATGTAGACGAAGTCGGGATCCCCACAGACATCGAGTTCTACACAATTCTCTCGAGCAACGATCCGGAAAGAGAGAACTACCCACCCGAGGTTTGGCTGGAGAACGAAGGATGGACCCTTCCCACCATCCGGGACGACGAATCAGAATCGATAATCACTTCGTACGGTTTGAGCGGGTATCCCCATTTTGTGGTGATCGACCCAGATGGGACTCTCGCCGCGCGGGCCAGCGGTGGAATGGACCGACAAGGGCTGGAGAAGCTGTTCTCAGACCTGTTGGAGATGATCGGTGGTGTCGGCTCAGAGTGACTATCGCTCGTCGAGAGCGTTAAGTTTTTCTAGCCGGCGAACGTGGCGTTCTTCCCGCGAGAACCGTGCGGTGACGAACGTGTAGACGAGTTCCTTCGCCATTGCTTCGCCGATCACTCGACTCCCCAAACAGAGGACGTTCACATCGTCGTGCTCAACCATCTGGTGGGCTGTGTAGGTGTCATGTGCTGTGGCAGCTCGAACGCCCTTGATTTTGTTGGCCGCTATGCAAGCTCCTGCTCCTGATCCACAGACAACCACTCCGCGCTCGGCTCGACCATCGACCACGGAACGTCCAACTGCTGCCGCAAAATCGGGGTAGTCGACCGAGTCAGTCGAGTGGGTCCCGAGGTCGAAGACCGTGTATCCGGCTTCAGACAAATGCTGAGCCAGGGTCTGTTTGAGGGGGAATCCGGCGTGGTCGGAACCGAGGGCAATTCGCATGGGGCCAGCGTAGTCGCCTCGATTCAGATCTAAGACGAACGGATTCCCGCGGATCTCCCGTAGAATTCGACGAATGTCTTCGCTGGTAATCGAAGGAGGCCGACCTCTCCGAGGGGCAGTAGGAGTGGTCGGCGCCAAGAATGCAGTCCTCAAAGAGATGGCTGCCATGCTCTTAGCCCCTGGTCGATATCGGCTTTTCAATGTCCCGAAGATCCTTGATGTCGATCTGATGGGTCGGGTCCTTAGTCATATGGGGGCTCATGTTGAGATTGGTGAGGGGGAACTATCTGTGGTGATTCCTGCGAAAGTGACTCCCACAGCTCCTATCGAACTGGTGAGAACGATGAGGGCTTCGATCGTGGTTCTGGGTCCACTCGTTGCTCGATGTGGCGAAGCCAGGGTGGCGCTGCCGGGGGGAGACGACTTGGGGGCTAGGCCGATCGACATTCATATGGGTGGGCTCGAACAGATGGGTGTCGAATTCGATCTGGTTCACGGGGAGCTCATCGCTCGGTGTGAAAGGTTGGTTGGGGCCGAAATCGAATTGAAGTTTCCGAGTGTCGGAGCCACCGAGAACGTGCTCTTGGCTGCATGTGTCGCGGAGGGCGAGACCTCAATTATCAACGCAGCCAGAGAACCCGAGATAGAGGATCTGGCGGATTTCCTAAATGCTATGGGAGCCAGAGTTTCGGGGGCAGGCTCCGCGATTATCCATGTTGAAGGTGTGGAGAGCCTTCATTCCGCTGATCATTCTGTGGTCCCCGACCGGCTTGAGGCGGGAACATTCGCCGTGGGAGCGGCCATTACTGGGGGAGATGTCACTGTGACGGCATGCAACCCGCCTCACTTGCGAGTCGAGCTGAAGAAGCTCGAAGAGGCAGGTTGTAGGGTCGAAAGAGGGGAGGGATGGCTTCGGGTGGTAGGACCAGAGAAACCACGACCGGTGGATTTCGCCACGCTTCCGTACCCCGGATTTCATACCGATATGCAGCCTCAGATGGTGGCTCTTCTCTCCGTAGCCGACGGGACCTCAGTGGTGACCGAGAATCTTTACGACGCCCGCTTTCGCTATATGGGCGAACTCGCCCGGATGGGTGCCGACATCAGCACTGAATGGCAACACGCTGTGATCAGGGGAGTGAAAGAGCTGTCGGGGTGTCAGGTCTTGGCTCACGATATTCGGGCTGGCGCCGCCTTAGTCCTGGCGGGCCTACGCGCGGAGGGTGTGACGGTCGTGGGCGACTGCGAACACATCGATAGGGGGTATGACCATTTTGTTGAGAAGCTTGAGAGTCTTGGTGCCGAGATCGAGCGACGTGACACGTAGCGTATCGACACTCCTGTTGGCTTGTCTCTTGATGGGGTTACCTGTCGAGGCGTCGTCGGCGGCTTCTACGAACAGTGGAGAATTTCTTGCTCGCGAAATCATCCTCATCCCTGATGAGGGGACTCGAATGAAGACGCTACGTCACAGCTACCGCGGTGAGCTTCGAATCACCGGGTATGACGCGGGATTGGCCTTGGTCGAGACCACCGATATCGACAGCTATCTGAGTGGTATTGCTGAAGTCCCGTTTTCTTGGCATGAGGAAGCCTTGAAGGCGCAGGTGATCGCTGCCCGCACCTATCTTGCCTGGACACTCTCAGGAGGGAGGAGCAGCACCGGGCGGAAATACGACTACGACATCTGCGCTACCGCCGCATGTCAGGTCTATGCAGGTGTGGGACTGGTCGAAGGTTCGAACGGAGAGCGTTGGGGTGACGCGGTGACCGCTACCGCGGACCTGATCCTTGTTCATGAGGGGCGACCAGCACAAGCCCTTTACTCTTCGACCATGGGGAGTCGGACGAGGAACGTTGAAGACGTATTCGTGGGTTCTGGCCCGATTCCCTATCTGGTTGGGGTCGAATGTCCGAATGAAGACTCGCCGTTTGTTCACTGGGAGGTCTATGTCACCGGCGAACAGATGGAGAAGATTGCTCGACAGGCAGGGCTCATAGAGGGACGACTTTTGGGAGTCAGTACAGAGACGACACCTGACGGAGGGGGACCGTGGACGGTGACGTTCCGTTCCGATACCACCGAGACAATCCCGACCTGGACACTCCGAGGAAAGTTCAACTCGGCGGCTTCGAAGCTATTCCCCAACGACTTCCCCTCCTACAGGGCACCCGACAAGAGGTACCCGACGACTGTCCTATCCCCGACCTATGTGATTGAGGAACTCGACCGGTGGCATCTTCCGCCTGCGGGTGGTCCGCCCGTCAGACACTCGGATTATCTGATCGTCGGGGAGGGTTGGGGGCATTCCGTTGGGATGAGTCAGTACGGAGCCCAAGCAATGGCCCTAGAGGGATACGAGGCCACCGCGATCCTCAACCATTTCTACACGGGTTTGTGGCCGGTTCCCGGAGCCGACTTGCTTCCCGAGAGTGTGGAAGTGGGTTTGGCGGTGGAAGCCAACCGAATTGTGATAGAACCCGACGGTCCGGTGACTGTGATTGCGGACGGTCGTACTGTGGCGTCTTCAGAACTCGGTATCTGGACGTTTGAGTCGTTTGATGGCCAGACTCGAGTGATCCCTCCCGCCGGTATCGGATTACCTCCAAGGATTGATGGACCAGTTTGGGCAGATGATGGGACTCTTCTCATCAATTGTCGGACCGCGGCCATCATCACCGTTGTGGTCCGAGTCAACGGAGAAGAGGTGAACAGGCTTGAGCCCCGCCTGTATCAGGCTGGTATTGCCGGTTGGACTCAAGAAGGTCTGGGGTATTCGGCCGGCACGAAAGATGAAGTCGCTATCGACATCTGGGCTGAGACATCGAAGGGGCAGATCAAAGTTGGTTGGCGCCGTCTCCCCCTGTGGGAATAGTCAGACGGATCGACGGGTTCCTATTAATAGGAGGCCTATTTGACGGACATGGTTGAGGAATCACAGCCAACAAACGAGATTGACTTGAGTCTTCTTGAAGAGACTCTTGAGATGATCCGACCCGCGATTCAGGCGGACGGTGGGGATATAGTCCTGGCTGGTGTAGATGACGGCGTAGTCCACCTCGAGATGCTGGGAGCCTGCGGAGGATGCCCTCTTTCGACTATGACTTTGAAGGCTGGGATAGAGAGGATCCTTCTAGATCGAGTCCCCGGTGTTCGAGAGGTCGTCTCGATCTGAGACCTGATCTGAACATGGTGAAGCGACCTGAATCAGGACGTTGAGACCAGTCCGCCTATCACCACCGCGATGGTTGCTACAGCTAGCGCCGGGAATCCCACTTGGAGACCAATCTTCGAGTACTGACGGGCGGTGACCCGAAGGCCAAGTCGGTTAATCACGCTCATCCAGAGAAGCCCAGCAAGGGATCCGGTGACCAGAAACAATGGCCCCATGTTTACGCCGATCAGGAGAGGCCATGACATTCCGTGAGGGTCTCCGGCCGGGATCACCGCGGCCCCTATCAGAGTCGCCGGTAAGTTGTTCATGGTCGCTGCTCCGAATGCGGAGACGCCGACCACCGCGACCGACTGTCCAGCGCCGTCGGAGGCGAATATCTCTTGAATCGGAAGGTCGGGGGCGACTGCAGTGGCCAGAATCCCGAGCCCACAGGCCAGAGCGAACGCGTCCCACGGAATCCAACGAATACTCCAATACCGGACTGTGGTCAAAAGCCATGCATCGGCGATCCACACAACGCACCACGCCGGTATTCCGAGATGCTCTAGGAGTGTGAAACCCACGATAAGGAAGAGAACCACCGGGAGCCCAGTGCGGAGAGCCTTAGCGTTCACGGGAGCATGCGAGGTAACGGGCGATTTCCCCGCAAGGCTGGTCCGGCGGAAGACCAACCAACCGACGATACAGGCAGCGAGTGATGCGGGTGCCAATCGGATCAGGAAGTCGATGGAGGAGAGAGAAAACCTAGAGGCGACGATCAGATTGGTGAGATTGGAGACCGGCAAGAAACTCGAGGCGAGCGAAGCGAGAAGAACAGGCTGAAAAGCAGTCAGCAAAGGATCAAGACCGTTTCGGTGAGCGATTCTGACATAGAGAGGTGTCAGAAGAACAACTGAGGTGTCTAGGTTGAAGATGGCAGTCACCGCGGCTCCGAACACCCAGAGGGAAGGGCGGAGTCGGTGTCCTCCGCTAGCGGCCGCCGCTGCCGCCTCGAAGAAGCCGATTCGATCGAGCATTAGAGCCAACGGGACCGCTCCTGCCAGGAACACCAGTGGAGACGCCAGGGGTCTGAGAGCTTCTCCCACGATGTCCGGGTCGACGGCACCAGTAGCCAATCCGATTAGGGGGATTATTACGGGTGGAATCCAGATGTGGAGCCTGCGAGGGCGAGCGATGACGAGCACGGCGCAGACCACCAAGAGTAGAAGGCGAAACAGACCTGGACCCGACACGACAATGGAGTTGATAGACGGCACTGACGTATGCAGCTACCTAACGCTGAGCTCGCCAAGCTTCCTTGAACTTCACCTTGGCGCCGATCGACAACACGGCTCCCCTGTAGATTCGAGATGCGATCTTTATCAGGAGGTAGGTGGTCAAGAGAGAAAGCGAAATGGCGAGAACGTGTTGCCAGATCGGGACCGAGACTGCGCCCACGCGGGCTGGCATTACTACGGGCGAGGTGAACGGAATGATCGACGCGGCAGTCATAAGCATCGACTCGGGGTTCTCGATCGACATGAACGAGATCAGATACCCGGGCATGATGAGCATGGTGGGGATCAGGTTGGCGCTTTGGGCATCTTCCTGACGGGTGATCATCGCACCAAGCGATCCGTACAACACCGAGTAGATCGCGAATCCGAGCACGAACCAGAGCGTCACCCACAGAAGAGTGCTAATGCCGAGCGAGGGAAGATCGATTTCTGGGAGATCAATCATCTGGGAGAAGACCAACACGGCAATGCCGATGATTACCAGCTGAAGGATTCCGAGAGCCCCTATACCCAGGATCTTCCCTGCTAACAGACTCTCGGGCTTGACCCGGGAAAGAAGCACTTCGACCACTCTGCTCTGTTTTTCTTCCATCACCCCGAGAAGAATGAAAGATCCGAAGATCATGATGCTCATAAACAGGAGGACCGATGCGATCAACCCAGCCACCTGACGGGCCATTTTCTCGTCGGAGACGTCTTCGACAAACACGTCCTCGAGGGTATTTGGGGTGAACAATTCCGCGATCTGGTCTTCGGTTAATCCCAGGTTCGCGATCGTGTCAGCGAACGAGACATTGGCGACCGCCGAAGAGATCAACGAGGAGAGACTCGGATTCTTCATTGATTTCCATTGGAGCGTTTCAGAACCGAGGAGGGCTACTTCAACCTCACCTTCTCCGACTGCCGCCTCGGCCTCAGCCGCATCTGCAAAGACGACTAGATCAATTTCTTGGTCCTGTGCTTTGGCCATTGCCTGGAGGGCGTCGTCGAGCCTGGGATCTCGATCCGCGGTGACACCGATCTTGTATGAGTGGGTTGCATTCATCTCGGATGCAGCTAACCCAGCCCAAACCCCAAACAATCCGATGATCAGTGCCATTGTGAGAATGAAAGACTTCGAGCGGGCTCGCTGGACAAAATCCCGAGCTGCGATCGCAAGGAGCTGACGGAAAGGTGTCATCTCGTAACCGCCTCCCTGAAAAGGTCCGAGAGGGTCGGGGGCTCGAACACGACTGAGGTGATGGTTCCGTGGGATCGTGCCTGGTTGAGGACATCGTCGAGTGAAGTCTGGGAGGAATCGACCACGTACCGGCTCCCTCCGTTTCCGGCAGGCTTAATGGAACCTTCGAGTTCTGTAACCCAAGGTTCTCCGTTCACCGATACCTCGACGTGCCGCAGAGGAGACTCGTATCTGAGGGTGTGGACATTCCCCGCCAACACGAGTTTTCCTTGGTTGATGATTACGACGTCATCGCAGACTTCTTCTACCAGGTCAAGCTGATGGCTGGAGAACAATACTGAGGTCCCGCGATTGGCGATCGACCTGAGGACCTCCGACATGGTGTTCACTACGATTGGATCAAGTCCTGCGAACGG